>NYSY01000081.1 GCA_002683215.1 Planctomycetaceae bacterium | reverse complement strand
TTCGTCCTCCTTGACGATGGTCTTCACCTCTACGGGTGTCGCCGCCGGCGTCCTGCGCGGGGCGTTCTGTTCGCGGTAGCCGGGGACGAACTGCATTCCGAACCAACGGAAGATGTAGTCGACGAGGCTCTTGGCGAACGGGATGTCGCTGTTGGTGGTCATGCCCATCGGCTCGAACCGCTGATGGGCGAACTTGGTCACGAGACTCTGCACCGGCACGCCGTACTGCAGGGCGACGCTGATCGCGGTTCCAAGGCTGTCCATCAGACCGCCGATCGTCGAGCCTTCCTTGGCCATGGTGATGAAGAGCTCGCCCGGCGTGCCGTCCTCGTACAGGCCGACGATCAGGTAGCCCTCGTGGCCGGCGACGTTGAACTTGTGAGTCACCGACTCCCGGGTGTCGGGGAGCCGTCGTCGCATCGGGCGTTCGATGATCTTCTCGACCACCCGCTCGATGACCTTCGCATCCGCACCGGCATCTCGAAGGCTCGCTTCGAGCATCGCATCGGCCGCCTCGTTGGCACCGGTCGCTTCCAACGCCTCGTCCGCATCGACGTCATCGTCCTGTTCGGCGTCGGCGGCCGTGTTGAGCGGCTGGCTCAGCTTGCAACCGTCCCGATAGATCGCGTTCGCCTTCAGGCCGAGTTCCCAGCTCATCCGGTACGCATCGCCGATCTGTTCGACCGACGCATCGGACGGCATGTTGATGGTCTTGCTGATCGCCCCGGAGATGAACGGCTGGGCCGCCGCCATCATGTGGATGTGGCCGGCGGGGGCGATGAACCGCTTGCCGTCCGGGCCGCACTTGTTGGCACAGTCGAAGACCGCGAGATCGGAATCCTTGAGTCCGGGGGAGCCCTCGACGGTCTGGGTGCCGCAGATGACCCGGTTGAGGATCGTCTGCTGGGCGACGGTGAGGCCGAGGGCCGCGAGCCCGTCGAAGGCCAGGTCCGCCCGAGCCGTCTCGGGATCCAGGCCGAGCTTTCGAAGGACCGCTTCCGGCATCGACCAGGCGTTGAATGCGAATCGAAGTTCGAAGACCGTGGGAAGCACGTTCTCGAGGGCGACGAGATCCTCGCCGGCGTAGCCGTGTTCCACGAGGAAGTCGCGGAAGGTGATCCCGTCACCGCGGGTGCCGTCGGGGAGGGGCATCTCGACCTCGAGATCGAGCCGGCCCATCACGTGGGCGACGATGGAGTCGATCGAATCCGATTCGTAGCCGAGCGATGCGAGCGATGGACGCAGGGACTGGTTGGCGATCTTGAAGTATCCACCGCCGGCGAGCTTCTTGAACTTCACGAGCGCGAAGTCGGGTTCGACGCCGGTGGTGTCGCAGTCCATCAGGAGCCCGATCGTGCCGGTGGGGGCGATGACCGAGACCTGGGCATTGCGATAGCCGAACTTCTCGCCGAAGGCGAGGGCGTCGTCCCATGCGGAGGTCGAGTGGCGAAGAAGGTCTTCGGCGTTGGCGAGGTTCGCGCGGGACACCTGGTCGTGATCGATGGGGACCGGCGAGATCCGGAGGTCCTCGTATTCACCGCTGTCCCGGGCCACGCCGTGGGCGGCCCGACGGTGGTTGCGGATGACCCGCAGCATGTGCTCGCGGTTCTCCTGGTAGCCGTCGAAGGGGCCGTGCTCGGCGGCGAGCAGGGCGCTCGCGGTGTAGCTGCGGCCGGTGAGGATGGAAGTGAGGGCGCCGCAGATCGCGCGGCCTTCATCACTGTCGTAGGGGATGCCGGACTGCATGAGCATCGCACCGAGGTTCGCGTAGCCGAGGCCCAGAGTTCGATACTTCCAGCTTCGACGGGCGATCTCCTCGGAGGGGAAACTCGCCATGAGGACGGAGATCTCGAGCACGATCGTCCACAGGCCGATCGCATGCTCGTAGCCGTCGATGTCGAAGGTGCGGGTCTCGGCGTCGAAGAACTTGAGCAGGTTGATCGACGCCAGGTTGCATGCGGTGTCGTCGAGNAACATGTACTCCGAGCACGGGTTGCTCGCGTTGANGCGGCCGCCCTCGGGGCAGGTGTGCCACGCGTTGATCGTGGAGTCGTACTGCACGCCGGGNTCGGCGCACTTCCACGCGGCGAAGCAGATCTTCTCCCAGAGGCCGGTCGCCGGGATCGCCCTGGAGAGCTCGCCGTCGGTTCGACGCATCAGGTTCCAGTCGCCCTTCCCGTCGACCGCATCGAAGAACTGGTCCGAGATCCGAACGCTGTTGTTCGAGTTCTGGCCGCTGACCGTGTAGTAGGCCTCGCCGTTGAAGTCGTAGTCGAGTTCGAGTCCGAGGTCGCGGGCCACGTCCTGCTGGTCGGGTGCGAGGTTCTTCATTCCCTCGACGAGCGCCGCGACCTTGATCTCCTCGCGGACCTTCCAGTCGATGAACTCCTCGATGTCGGGNTGNTCGAGATCGAGGCACACCATCTTGGCGGCCCGTCGGGTGGTGCCACCCGACTTGATCGCGCCGGCGGCNCGNTCACCGATCTTGAGGAAGCTCATGAGNCCGGAGCTGCGNCCGCCGCCGGACAGNGGTTCGTCCGANCCGCGGACCGCGGAGAAGTTGGTNCCGGTNCCGGAGCCGTACTTGAAGAGNCGTGCTTCGCGGGTCCAGAGGTCCATGATNCCGCCGTCGCCCACNAGNTCGTCGCTCACCCGCTGGATGAAGCAGGCGTGGGGCTGNGGGTGGGTGTAGGCGTCGGCGGCGNGGGTGACNTCNCCGGTNGNNTGNTCGGGGACGAAGTGCCCCTGGGCCGGNCCGGTGATGCCGTAGGCGAGNTTCAGNCCGGTGTTGAACCACTGGGGGCTGTTNGGCGCCGCCATCTGGTTCAGNAGCATGTGGGCGAGNTCGGCTTCGAAGGCNTCCGCNTCCNNNGTGGTNGAGAAGTAGCCGTANCGNTCTCCCCAGTGTCGCCAGCAGCGGCTGAGTCGCGACACGACCTGGCGGACGGATCGTTCCGGGCCGAGGACGGGGTTGCCGGCATCGTCGAGCATCGGCGTTCCGTCCTGATTGGACTGGGGGACGCCGGCCTTGCGGAAGTATTTGCTGACCACGATGTCCGTCGCGAGCTGGCTCCAGCTGGCGGGGATCTCCGCGTCGTTCATTTCGAAGACGACCGAGCCGTCCGCGTTGGTGATCTTGCTCGTTCTGGTCGTCCACTCGATCGAGTCGTAGACGTCGCGTTCGGTGTTGGTGAATCGTCGTGAGATCTTCATGTTCGTCGTCCTCTGAATCCGTTCGTGGCCGTCATTGGCCTGCGTGATGATGAATCACGTTCCGTCGTGTCGGGCGGTGGGCCCGGTCGTCAGACCGAGTCGCCGTCCACGCGAGGGAGCATGAATCCGTCCTGATCCTGACACTTGTCGTTCCGATCTGCGGTGCTCGTGCCGAAGGTTCCATCCCGGCTGCCCGGCGCGACCCGTCCGAAGCGAATTCCCGCCGAGGCGGCGATCGCCGTCGGCGAAATGCTCGACGGTCGCTTCATTCTGGGAATCGTGAAGAACTGGCACGAGACGCCTCGACTCTCAAGGCCGGCGACACCCGAGGGCGGGCCGGCGAACCTTCGACCTTTTCGCCACGAGCACGAGAAGGTGCCGATCCGGNTCGGTCCACTCGATTCGCCGGATCGGCATCCGAATCGACTGGTGGAGACGACGACGTCCTGTCGCCTGACTCCGTGCTGCGCCGGGTCGCCGTCAGTGGCGGCCACGCATTTCAGGATCCACGCCTCACGGCGGAGACCCGTTCGTGGGGGCAGGCGATGCATGCCCTGGTCCAAACCGAACCAGTCCCAGCGGAGCGAATTGCTCCGAGGCCCGTCGGATCGGCGGTCGAGTCGACCCGACGGAGCGGCGGGCCCCCCGAACGGGGAAGACGTCGCCTGGAAAGGAACGGAGACAACCGTCTCCCAGGGTCGAAAAGCACCCAGAACCCACACGAACCTTCCAAGAGCGGGGAGATCAAGAAGGACGCCAAACATCTCGGTATCGAAGGATCTCGCCCGCCGGAAGAACACACCCACCCATTCAGGTGACGGGGCACCTGAAACCCTCCGAGCAGGGCCTGAACACCATGAAAGCGTCCGAGAACCTCATGCCCGCTGCCTGAGAAACCACTCCCCAAGACTCGCCTCTGAATCGGCTTCCAATTTTGCTGGAAAGCCGGNCAGGAGCATCTTCGCCACTACATCTTGTGGTGGCAACCAGAAAAGTACCACATTTCGGCATCCTTTCAAGGATTGAGTGGAACAGATGAAGAAAGAGAATACCGAGACCCCAGGAATTTTCCAGCACACCATCTGGGTGTGGATGGATGTCCACCGGGCGCCAACCCACCACTGGTTGTGGATAGACGGTCGAAACCTGTTGATTCGGTGTGTTCCTCCCGGACGGACCCGAACGGAGCCCGTACACTCGCGGGAATGCCGTTTCTTGATGCCGATGATCTGATGTCCGATCTCACGCCGCCGCAACGCGACGCCGCCGGGGTCGTCGACGGTCCGGTGCTGGTGCTTGCGGGTCCGGGTTCCGGCAAGACTCGCGTGATCACGCGACGCATCGCACATCTGGTTTCGATCGGCGTTCCGGCGTGGCAGATCCTCGCGGTCACGTTCACGAACAAGGCCGCGGGTGAGATGCGGGAGCGTGTGGATCGACTGATTCCGCCGGACGTTCCCGGTCGACGCGGTCTCACCGTCGCGACGTTTCACGGCTTCTGCGCCCGACTGCTTCGCGATCACGCGGACGCCGCGGGAATCGATCCGAACTATTCGATCTACGACTCGGCCGATCAGAAGAACGCGATGAAGCGGGCCCTCGATCAGGCGGGACTCGACCCGTCGAACTGGTCGCCGGCGTCGGTGCTCGGCCAGGTGTCGAACGCGAAGAACGCGTTGCAGTCGCCGGAAGCGTTCGCCGCGGACGCCGCCGACTTCCACGCCCGCACCATCGCAAAGGCGTACACCGCCTACCAGGCGATCCTCGACCGCAATCACGCGGTCGACTTCGACGACCTGCTCCGGCATTCCGCCCGCGTGCTTCGCGAGGAGGGTGTGGTGCGGGACGCCATGCAGGAACGCTTNCGATATGTCCTCATCGACGAGTACCAGGACACCAATCACGCCCAGTTCATCATCGCGAATGCGATCGCCGGCGGGCATCGAAACATCTTCGTGGTGGGTGATCCCGATCAGTCGATCTACGCGTGGCGGGGTGCGGACGTCCGCAACATCCTCGACTTCGAGTCGCACTACCCCGGGGCCACGGTGGTGCCGCTCGGGCAGAACTTCCGATCCACCGGCCACATCGTGCACGCCTCGGCGGGCCTGATCGCCAACAATCGCCGACGCAAGCACAAGGAACTGACCACCGAGCTCGACGACGGCGAGTCGGTCGGCATCGTCCGGCTCGCCGACGAACACGCGGAGGCCCGGCACGTCGTCGATCATTTCAAGACGCTCTCGAATCAGGGCGTCGCGTGGGGCGACATGGCGATCCTCTATCGAGTCAACGCGCTGAGCCGGGTGCTGGAGGACGAATTCCGCCGGGAGAGCGTGCCCTACGTCATCGCCCGCGGTACGGCCTTCTACGACCGCAAGGAGATCAAGGACGCCCTCGCGTACCTGCGGATGCTCGCCAACGCGGCGGACGACGTGGCCTTCCGCCGGATCATCAACAGTCCCGCCCGCGGCATCGGTGAGTCCACGATCAAGCGGCTCGAAGCGATCGGCGCCGCGACCGGGCGGCGGCTCGATGCGGTGTGTCGCGACACGGGATCGCTGGTCGATCTCGCGACCCGCAGCCGCAAGGCGGTCGAACGATTCGCCGCGACCGTCGCCGGCTGGCGGGCGGAGATCGCGACCGGCGATTCGACCGGCTTCGGCGAACTCGTGGCCCGCGTGCTTCGGGAGAGCGGGCTCGAAAAGCCGGAAGCCGCCTTCGAGAGCGAAGACGAACGGCAGCGACAGGCGAACCTCGGCGAACTCGTCTCCGCGGCGGAGGATTTCATCGCCCCGGCCCTGGAGCGATCCGAAGACGGCACCATCCCGATGGCCCTGGTCCTGCGCGAATATCTCGAGTCGGTCGCGCTGGTCAGCGACGCCGACGCGATCGACGCCGAACGTGGAGCAGTCACGCTCATGACCCTGCATGCGGCGAAGGGGCTCGAGTTCCACGCGGTCGCGCTGGTGGGACTGGAGGACGGCCTTCTGCCGCACACCCGCGCCCGGGAGAGCGAGCTGGAACTCGAGGAGGAGCGGCGTCTGTGTTTCGTCGGCATGACGAGGGCCGAGCGTCACCTCCTGATGACCTGTGCGGGAATCCGCACGGTTCGCGGCATGCGACAACCCACGATCCGCAGCCAGTTCCTCGACGAGATTCCCGAAGAACACCGGACGGACAACGACTTCGGCGACGAGTGGGGCGGGCTCCGCAAGGAGGACGACGGCGACGATCGTCGCATCGAGTACGACGACGTCGACGATCCCGAATCGCTTTCGACCGCGTACCGCGCGGGGACCGTCGTCCGCCACCAGCAGTTCGGCACCGGCGTCGTCGCGTCCTTCAGCCATCGGGGCCGCGTCCACTCGGTCGTGGTCGACTTCAAGGTCGTGGGCCGGAAGACGCTCGTGCTGGAATACGCGAAACTTCAGCGGGTCGAGTTCTGAACCCGGGCCTCGCGGCCACCGAGGATGCGACGTCCCTGCGGACGTCTTCACTCCACCATTCCGAAACGGACCACCATGACCATTCCATCGGACGCCGTCGTCTTCATCACCGGTGCAAGCAGCGGCATCGGGGCCGCGCTCGCCGCCCGACTCGCCGCGCCCGGTCGGACGCTCCATCTCCAGGGTCGCGACGCGTCGCGGCTCGCCTCGACCGCGGATCGTGTGGCGGAGTCCGGAGCGACGCCCGTCTCTCACCTCCTCGATCTCGGCGACCACGCGGCGGTCGACGCGTTCGCATCCGGGCACGCCGAGGGGATCCCGCGTCTCGATGCGTTGATCCACAGCGCCGGCACCGTGGTGCTGGGCGCCGTGGCGGCGTCGAACATCGCGGATCTCGATCACCAGTACGCGGTCAACCTGCGGGCGCCCTTCGTCCTCACCAACGCCTTTCTTCCCGCGCTCGAGGCGGCGTCGGGGCAGGTGCTCTTCGTGAATTCGGGGGCGGGTCTGCGGGCGGGACCGCACTGGAGCCAGTACGCCGCGACCAAGTTCGGATTGAAGGCGCTCGCGGACAGTCTTCGGGCCGAGACCGACGGGACCGGGGTCCGGGTGACCACCGTCTTTCCCGGGCGAACCGCGACGCCCATGCAGCAGGAAGTCCACCGGATGGAAGGGCGGGAGTACGACGAATCAGCGTTCATGGGGCCCGAGCACGTGGCGGAGAGCATCCTGCACGCGCTGGAGATCGCCAGAAGCGCGAACGTCGTCGATCTGAGCATTCGCTGAGGCGGGGATCGGTGGACGGCTCAGGCCGCGGTGCGGGCGTTGGCCTGGATCAACGCCACCCGGGCGTCGTCGGCGGCATCCCGGAAGAGGCTGGTCAGGCTCGGGTAGTTGAAGCACGCCTGCTCGAACCAGCCGAGTCGCTGGCCGGTCGAGATCGCGAACTGGGCGAGGTGCACCAGTTCAGTCGCGTCCTCGCCGATCACCGAGCACCCGATGACGCGTTCGCTCTGCCGGTCGACCACGAGCTTCAGCAGGCCGCGATCGTCTCCGAGCATGCGTCCGCGGGCGTTCCGGCGGAAGTCGCCCCGGCCCACCACCACGTCGAGACCCTTCTCCCCCGCCTCTTCGAGCGTGACGCCGACGTGACCGACCGCGGGAATGGTGTAGATCCCCATGGGCACGGTTTCCGCCAGCGCGCGGTCGTCGTCGATGTCGAACATGCGACAGGCGGCGACCCGTCCCTGTTCGATGCTCGTCGACGCGAGGGCGGGAAAACCGATCACGTCGCCGGCCGCGAAGACGTTCGGGCAGTTCGTTCGATATTCGGCGTCGACGGAGATGAGTCCACGGTCGTTGGGAACGACGTCGACGCACTCGAGACCGAGGTTCGCGGCGTTCCCCTGGCGGCCGAGGCTCCAGAGCACGATGTCCGATTCGATGCGTTCGCCGCCGTCGAGTTCGACCACCGCGTGGCCATCGCCACCCTTGACGGCGGCCGGCTTGCGTCCGAGCCGAAGATCGATCCCCGTTTCGACCATGGCCGATTCGAGGCGTTCGCGAATCTCCTCGTCGAGGAACCGCATCAGCCCGTTTCGTGGTTCGACGAGCGTGGTCGGGATGCCGAGCTCCGCGAAGATGCAGGCGTACTCGCTTCCGATCACCCCGCCGCCGACGATCGTGATCGACCGGGGCATCCGCTCCAGGGCGAGCAGGCCGTCGGCATCGACGAGGTGCGGATGATCGAAGTCGATCCAGTCCGGCCGGGCCGGTCGGGAGCCGGTCGAGACCAGCGTGAATTCCGTCCGCACCCGATCGGTCGTGCCGTCGGGGCGGTGGATCGCCACGGTGTTCGGGCCTTCCAGAACGGCGCGGCCGTGGGTCACTTCGACCCCGGCTCGATCCATTTCGGATTCGA
>NYSY01000080.1 GCA_002683215.1 Planctomycetaceae bacterium | reverse complement strand
GGCCGTGGCGGCATCGCCACGGCCCGCGGGATTCTGCTCGATCACCGTACGCCCGACTCAGGCGAGATCGGGGAACATCTCGGTCACGGTTCCGACAAGGTCCTTCACGTGGCTGATGGACTCGTCCATCAGGGGCCGCTCGGTCGCGTCGAGATCGATCTCGATGACCTTCTCGACCCCACCGCTGCCCAGAATGCAGGGCACCCCGACGAAGTAGCCACCGACGCCGTACTCCGTGTCGCAGTAGGCGGCACAGGGAAGAATCCGCTTCTTGTCCTTGATGATCGCTTCCGCCATCTGGACCGAGCCGGACGCCGGCGCGTAGTAGGCGCTGGTTCCCATCAGCTTGACGATCTCGCCACCACCGACCTTCGCACGATCCACGCACTCGGTGATCTCGGCCTCGGAGAGCAGCTGGCTCACCGGAATCCCGTGCACCGAGGTGTATCGCGGAAGCGGGACCATGTCGTCCCCGTGGCCGCCGAGGAGCAGGGCCGAGATGTCCTCGACCGAGCATCCGAGCTTCATCGCCAGGAAGGCGCGATAGCGAGCGACGTCGAGGCAGCCGGCCTGACCGACGATCTGGTTCGTGGGGAAACCCGACGACTTCCACGCGGTGTAGACCATCGCGTCGAGCGGGTTCGAGACCAGGATCATGATCGAATTCGGGGAGTGCTTCGCGACCTGCTCNGAAACGGATCGAACGATCTTCACATTGGTGCCGATGAGGTCGTCGCGGCTCATGCCGGGCTTGCGGGGCAGGCCGGCGGTGACGATCACGACGTCACTGTCGGCGGTGTCCGCATAGTCGGCGGTGCCGTGGACGTTCGCGTCGAATCGCTCCATCGGACTGCAGCAGAAGAGATCGAGGGCCTTGCCCTGCGCGACGCCTTCCTTGTCCGGAATGTCGAGCAGGACGACATCGCCGAGTTCCTTGGCGGCCGCCCAGTGGGCGCAGGTCGCGCCGACGTTTCCAGCGCCGATGACACTAATCTTCGCGCGTCGCATGATTTGAAGCATCTCCAGAGACTTGGGGCCACGACGAATTCGGACTCGTCGGAGCCGGATCGAGATCGGCCGAAGCCGGGAACCCGCAACAGCCGGCTGGCTGATCCGGGGCGAGTCGGGCATGATAGGGTCCCCGGCCTCCGGCGGCCTCCCTCCGAGCCGATCAGATCCGCGGATCCGGCTTGAGCGTCGGGAATCCACCCTCCCAATCGCCGGAAGCGCCCTCGACGAGGCTCCCGAGCAATCCCCGCCGATGCCCGACGCCGCCACCCATCCTCGAGTGATTCCAGCGTCGGAGAGCCGCCGAATCCTGCTGGCGGCGCAGGGGCTGTCGAAGCCCCCCGCCACTCGATCCGGCCCGGCCTCGGTCCAGCGTCTGATCGAGCGACTCGGGTTCGTGCAGGTCGACTCGATCAACGTGCTCGAACGAGCCCACCACCTGATTCTGCACACCCGATTCGAACGGTACCGCCCGGAAACGCTCACCCGCCTGCTGGAGAAGGACCGGTCGCTCTTCGAACACTGGACGCATGACGCGAGCCTGATCCCCACCCGCTGGTTCGAGCATTGGAAGCCTCGTTTCGACCGATACGCGGATCGCGTCGATCGGAACGAGTGGTGGCAGGATCGCCTGGGCGGTGATCCCGCGCCGCTGCTGAAACGGATCCACCAGCGGGTTCGGACGGCCGGACCGCTCCGGGGCCGCGATCTCGAAGACGAACGATCGGAAGATGGCGGCGGCGGATGGTGGAACTGGCATCCCGGCAAGGCGGCGCTCGAACACCTCTGGCGGGTCGGGCGACTTTCGATCACCGGGCGATCCGGCTTCGAAAAGATCTACGACCTGGCCGAACGGGTCCACCCCGAACCACACGGCCGCCCGAAGCCCTCGGCATCCTCACACATCGAATGGGCCTGCCGAACCGCGCTCGAACGGCTCGGCGTGGCGACCGCGAATGAAGTCGCCGCGTTCTGGAATTCGATCACCACCGCGGACGCCCGAGCGTGGTGTGATGCGGCGGTCGGCCGCGGCGAAATCGAACCGGTGATCCTGAAGGACCTCGACGATCGTTCGCGATCCGCCTACGCCACGGGAGAATCTCGAAGGTGGGCGAAGACCATTCCCTGGGACGGGGCGATCCGAACGCTCTGCCCGTTTGATCCGGTGATTCGCGATCGCAAGCGAGTNCTGCGACGGTTCGGCTTCGACTACCGCTTCGAAGCCTTCGTTCCGGAAGCGAAACGTCGGTTCGGTTACTACACGCTTCCGCTGCTTCGCGGCGATCGNTTTCTCGGCCGCATCGATCCGAAGTTCGATCGCCGGAACGATGTCCTGCTGGTCCGCGGGCCATGGTGGGAACCGGGTTGCGACACTCGCCTGCACCGCAGGATGCTCGACACCGCCACGAACCGGCTCGCGGCACAGATCGGCGCCGGATCCTGGCAGTTCGTGGACTGACGGCTCGTTCGTCGGTCGTCGAACGCCGTCACCGCCCCCGCACCGCGGGGTGCGATCGATGTCCGACGCGGACGCCGATCGCGATCGCCAACGGACCGAGCACCAGCGACAGACCGATCAGCATCACTGCCGACCAGGGTGAGCCCTCATCCCAGAGGTGGATGACTTCGAGACAGAGGCTCGAATAGGTCGTGAACGCGCCGAGTGAACCGCCCATCACCGCCGCGACGAGGATCGGATGGATCGGTCGGCGTCCCGGCTCGTATCCGGGCGGCAGATCGATGTCGATCAGACTTGGAAAACGCGCATCGACCCGGGTGAAGAGGTATCCGAGCAGGAAGGAACCCAGCAGGTTGACCAGGAGCAGCGCCCCCACCATNGCGCCTCCGAGCTCGATGGTGAGATGCTGGACGCCCCACCGCGCGACCGCGCCGACCGCCCCGCCGATCGCGACCAGCGGGAGAAGCGAGAAGATCGAAAGGCGCCGGACGAGCCCGGCCTCGACGTCCGCCTGAACGGTCGAGCCCGGGGCGACGCCGAGATCGGGTGCGGCGTCGGGTTCGGGGCCGGGTCCGGGGCCGGAACGAGGGCCGAGGCCCGTCATGACCCACCTCCCCAGGCCAANCCGATCGCGAGGGCCGCGATCGCGGCGATCGGCGTGCCCACCAGCGAGAGGATCGACTTCACCANGTGCCCTGAACGCCACAACACCCAGGTGTCGAGCATCGCGGTCGAGAAGGTCGTGAACCCGCCCAACAGCCCGGTGAGCAGAATCAGTTTCGCGTCCGCGACCCCTTTCGAAGTCGTCGGCAGCATGCCGTCAATCAATCGAATCAGCGGCATCTCGGATGCATCCGCCGANGCGAGAAGCGCCGCCGCGACGCCGATCAGCAGACAGCCGACGATGTTGACCATCATGATTCCGATCCAGAACGGAATCCGGAGATACGTCGCGGCCGCGATGGTCAGCATCACCCGAAGCGTCGCCCCGGTCGCCCCACCGACCGCCACCAGGAGGATTTCGACGAACCAGGCCATTGCCCGATGCTACCCCGGAACGTCGCGTCCTTCGGTGGGGCCGGCGACGATTTCGATCTCGTCCTCAGCCCGTGCCGACGATCGCGGAGGCGATCGCCGCAGTGCTCCAGCAGGCCAGGGCGCCCGCGAGCATCGCCCGCGGCGCGAGCGATGAGAAGTCCGCCCGCCGACTCGGCGCCATCGCCCCGAGCCCGCCGATCTGGATCGCCATCGAGGGAATGTTCGCGAAACCGCACAAGGCGTAGGTGACGACGGTCACCCCGCGGGGCGAGATCGTCCCCTCCGCCATCATGGTGCGAAGATCGGCGTACGCCACGAATTCCGTCGCGACGATCGAGGTGCCGAGCAGCCGTCCGATCTGGGAGATGTCGCCCGCGGGCGCCCCGATGCACCAGGCGATCGGCTGGAAGACCAGTCCGAGTCCCCCCTGCACGCTCCAGGTGCCGTACCCGTGCGTCGCACGCCATCCTGCGATCCACTCGGTCTCGGAGAGGGCCTCGAGCGGCCAGTCGAGCAGGGCGAGGATCGCGATGAACGCGACGAGCATCGCCCCGACGTTCAACGCGAGTTTCAATCCAACCGTCGCGCCCACGACCACCGCGTCGAGCACGTTGCTCGCCTTGCGTTCATCGATCGGCTGGGCGTCGATCGTCTCCGCCGGCTCGGCCTCGGTCTCGGGCAGCATCAGCTTCGCCATCACGAACGCGGCCGGCGCCGACATGATCGACGCGGTCAGGAGNTGTTTCGCGAAGCGAACCCGGGCCGCTTCGTCGCCGCCTCCGAGGAAATCGACGTACCCCGCGAGCACGCTGCCCGCGATGGTCGCGAATCCGCCGGTCATGACCACCATCAACTGGGATCTGGTCATCCGCGGAAGGAACGGCTTCACGCAGAGTGGCGCTTCGGTCTGGCCGACCAGCACGTTCGCGGCGACCGCGAGGGATTCCGCCCCGGAGACACCGAGCGTCCGACGCATCACCCACGCCATCCCGGCGATGATCCGCTGCATGACGCCGAGGTGGTAGAGCGCCCCCATGACCGCCGCGAAGTACACGATGACCGGAAGCACGCGAAAGGCGAAGACGAAACCCGCAGGACCGTCCAGCGCCGCCAGCGAACCGAAGAGGAACGCCGAGCCCTCATCCGCCATGCCGATCGCGGTGGCGACCTGCCGGGCGAGCCATTCGAACGCGGCCGCGGTCGCGGGAACGCCGAGGATCAGGCCGGCGAGGGCGAGCTGAAGCCCGAGCCCGCCGATCACCACCCGCCACGGAACCCGGCGACGGTTCGACGAGCAGGCCCAGGCGATCAGGCACAGGACGACCACACCGATCACCGCCCGAAGGGGCTCGACGAGGGTCCAACCGGAATCGACGGGAATCGAAGCCTGCATCGAATCGGATTAGAGCAGATCCCGCGGACGGCGAACCGGGTGATGGCGGCCCGCCTCAGGGAATCGCGCGAACCACCGCATCCAGGGGCGGGCGGGCGATCGCCGGGGGGCGTTCCGCGACGCCGGCCCAGAGAAATCCGATCACCTCGAACACCCCGGGGTCGAGCCCCAGCAAGCCGTACATCCGCAGGTCGCGGGTGATNCCGCCCGTGGACCACTTGCCCGAGACGCCCTCGCTGGCCAGCGACACGAAGAAGTTCTGGATCGCACAGGAGCAGGCGGCGTAATCCTCCCGGCTCCGAAAGGGATCCTCGCTTCGAGTCTGACACGCCACGACCAGTTCGGGCGGGGCCATCGTCTTGTCATGGACTTTCTTCGCATCCGCCTCGGAGAGCGGACGCTGCTCCGCCTTGATCCGGACCGCNAGCTGCGCCGTCGCGGCCCGCCCCTGCGGTCCGACCCGGATGAATCGCCACGGGAACGTCAATCTGTGGCACGGCGCGTGGTTCGCCGCATGCAACGCCCGTTCCATCGACCGGTGGTCGACGGGGAGATTTCGATAGTTGTGCGCGGTACGGCGGGCGATGATCGAATCGTACGCATTCAGAACCGAGGGGCGTTCGCTGGTATTCATGGGACACGGAGTCTAGCCGCACNACCGGGTCGACGACCACCGACGGAGGCGTCATCATGACGCCATGGACGCCTCACTACAGACCAGACATGCCGGACGATTCCTCGATTTCGTCGAACGNGACGGCTGGGAATACGTCACCCGNTCGAACGCGTCCGGGGTGGTCGCGATCGTCGCCCTCACCGATGACGACGAACTCGTGCTGGTCGAACAACACCGCCCGCCGCTCGGCCGTTCGGTCATCGAGATCCCCGCGGGGCTGGTCGGTGATCACGCCGCGTCGACGACGGAGGCGGACCTCGAGGCCGCTCGACGGGAATTCCTCGAAGAGACCGGATTCACCGCGGATCGATGGAGATCCCTGACGACCTGCGCGAGTTCCGGGGGAATGACCGACGAGTGCGTTCACCTCTTCCGCGCCGAAGGACTTCGGAAGGTCGATTCGGGGGGTGGGGTCGAGGGTGAACGAATCCACGTGGTTCTGGTTCCGAGGCATGATGTCCATCGGTGGATCCGGACCCGCATGAAGGACGGCCTCGCCGTCGACGCGAGGGTCTACGCCGCCCTCGCGATGCTGGACATGTGAGGCGGCGGCGATCGGTTCGTCGCGACTTCGAAACGGCAAGGGGTATGCTCATGTCATGCCGACGCTTCCGATCATTCTCGTCCTGTTCGCCGCCGCCCCGCCGACCCCCCCGACTTCGCCGCCCCGGGATGCGCCGGAGATCCACCCTGACTACGAACACGTCGTGATCAGCAAGGACTCCGAGTTCGAAGCATGCGGCGTCGCGGACTTCGATCGCGACGGCGATCTCGACATCGTCTGCGGTGACGCCTGGTACGAATCACCGAGTTGGACCCGCCGTTCCATCGGTCTGATTCGAAGCGTGGGTGGATACCGGGTCGATTTCGCGGACGTGCCGATGGACGTCGACGGCGACGGATGGATCGACGTCGTCTCCTGCAGCTGGCACGACCGCGGCGTCTTCTGGCGTCGCAACCCCGGTGAGACCGGCGGTGAATGGAAGATGCAGGTCGTCGATCGGCCGGGCAACATGGAGACCGCGATCGGTGCCGACGTCGATGGCGACGGTCGGCTCGACTTCCTCCCCAACACCGTGAACACGACGGTGTGGTATTCACTCCGGAACGGAAGACTCGTCCCGCACGTGATCGCGGCGGATCAGGGCGGCCATGGTGTCGGCGTGGGCGACGTGGACGGCGACGGCCGGTCCGACATCCTCGGTCCCAACGGTTGGTTCGAAGCACCCGACAATCCACGCGAAGGCGAATGGAAGTTCCACGACGACTGGTCGCTCGGCGGCGCCGGCATCTCGATCATCGTGCACGACTTCGACACCGACGGACTGGCCGACG
>NYSY01000079.1 GCA_002683215.1 Planctomycetaceae bacterium | reverse complement strand
GTCGAAGACCCAGTCCGCCGCGAAGGGCGGCGTGGCCATGTCGTACCAGCCGCCGGCGTGGAAGACGCGGAGTCCGGGATTCCGCACCATCGCGCTGCGGAGGTTCGACGCGACGTCCACGTAGCGGTTCTCCCAGCGCGAGTAGTCCCAGGGGCGGACGCGACCGGTGAGGATCTCGTAGGGAAGATCGCTCTTGAAATCCAGTTCACGACGCACGTAGTCGTTCAGCGTCGCGGTGTAGGGACCACGAATCGCCTCCATGCTCGGATCGAATTCGGGGGACTGTCCGGCGGCCCGGGCGTCGCGGCCGATGAATCGTGAATCGAGTCGACCCACCGTCTTCCGCTCCGACCGGAGGAGTTCCTTCTGGAACGGGCCGCCCCAGATGCGGAGATCCCATTCCTCGAGGAACGCGGGTTCGAGGCCGGTGAGCCTGGAGAGTCCCGCGACCACCACCGCCCGCTCGTCCGCGGGCAATGCGTTGCCCGCCGCGAGCGCCGGCAGGTACCGCTCCATCGCGAACCCTTCCGCCGCCTCCACCACCGATTCGACGGTGGGGAAGCGTTCACGGTCGACCCGGCCGTGGTACCAGCCGGTGGCCGCATACGTCGGAAGGTAGAGCACGTCGGGCAGGATGTTCGATCGATTGAACCGAACGGTCCCGAAGTCGAGCACGCTCGAGACGAGGACCACTCCGTTGAGGAACATGCCGTGTCGGGACTGCAGTTCGCTCGCGAGCCACGCGGCCCGGGTCGTCCCGTAGCTTTCGCCCGCGATGAACTTCGGTGAGTTCCACCGGTCGTTCCGGGTGGTCCAGAGTCGGATGAACTCCGCCACGGCCCGCCCGTCCCGTTCCAGTCCGTGATAGAGCCCGTCGTCCACCCCGTCCTCCGCCCGGCTGTACCCGGTGGTGACCGGATCGATGAACACGAGGTCCGTCCGGTCCAGCAGCGTGGTGTCGTTGTCGACGAGGTTCCAGGGTGGCGGCGTCAGGGCTCCGGCGTCGCCCATCGCCACCCGACGCGGCCCCCACGCGCCGAGGTGCAGCCAGACCGAACTCGAGCCGGGGCCGCCGTTGAAGCAGAAGGTGACCGGTCGCGTCGCGGGGTCGGGCAGCGTCCACGATGCCGCCGAATCCGAGGAGTCCGCAACGTCCGTTCCGGGTTCGAGGCGTTCGTAGGAGACGAAGAAGATCCTCGCCTGCACCTCGCCGTCGGACTCCTTGAAGAGCGGCAGGGTTCCCGCGGTCGCGCGGTACCGCAGGGGCTCGCCGTCGACTTCGATCTCGTGCTCGGTGACGCTGTCGACGTCCGGGAGCAGCACGGGCGGTCCGGAGGCGCCTTCCACCGTCTCCTCGACCACGACGTCGAGGTCGCCGTCCGCATCCTGGGCCGCGGCGAAGTTGATTCCGATCGACAGCGACGCGAGCGTCGCTACGAAGGTGAGCGATTGGTTCATCGCCGGATGGTAGCAGTCCGGACCGGACCCTTGAATCAGGGACAGATTCCCCAGCCGACGAGCAGCAGGCCGATGTCGATCCCACCGACCACGCCATCATCGTCGAGGTCCTGCTGACACCCGCTGCAGTCGCCCCAGGCGCTCAGCAGCGAACCGAAGTCGATGCCGTCGACCACGCCGTCGCCGTTGAAGTCCGGGCAACCGCCCCCACCACCGCCGCCGTCATCGAATTCGATGATGAAGCTCTTCGCGAGCGAGTCGAACGGAACGTCGTTGAACTGATCGCTCGGACCGGTGGTGCTGAAGTGCCGACCGACGGTGCCGTCGCCGCTGGGCTCACCCGGCGCCCAGTTGTCGTACTCGAGCGGCTCGCCGGTGATCCAGGTCCATTCACCACCGACGTTCTCGAGGCCGATGAACGGGCCGCCGTTGCCGGTCGCGATGTCGGGCTGGTCCCAGAGGGACGTGTAGGTGCCGAGGTTCAGGTTGACCCAGAACGCCTCGTCCTGCGTCTCGTAGGTCACGAGGTGACCCCCCGCCTCCTCGGCCATCGCCCGGGCGGTCGCCCAGTCGATTCGAGGCGAGACGATCACGCCGCGGTAGGTGTGCCCGTTGCCACCTTCCGAGGTCGACCAGGTGACCCCGTCGTTGATGCCGGGGTCGGCGTCGAACTCGACCAGCGCCATGCCGAAGTCGTCATCGAAACAGTCGTTCCAGTTCCCCGCGGTGTAGACCTGACCGAAGTCCTCGGGCGACGGATTGTCGTTGGGTTCGCCCGGCGTCCAGTTCGTCCAGTCCAAAGGCTCGCCGGTCACCCAGCCCCAGTCGCCGCCCGGCTCGGTGCCGTCGGGATTCTGCACGAGTCCGAAGGCACAACGGGTGTACACCGCCGGCGTGCCGATGCCCACGAATCCCGTGACGAATGCGGTCTCCTCCGGAGAGGTGAGGGTGCCGAGATGGCCGCCGAGGAACTTCGCCTCGCCGGACGCGGTCGCGAAAGAGCTGCCCGTCCCGAGCCACTTGACGGCGTAGAAGTTCCCATTGCCACCATCATCGACCGACCAGCGGGCGACGACCTCGGTCGGATACTCCGGCGGAAGTTCGCCGGTCTGCACCGAAAGCGTTCCGGTTCCGCTCGCACCGTTGTAGCCGCCGACCCTGAGCAGATAGGTCTCTCCGGCGATCCCGTTGAAGGCGAGTCGAGAGGTGAATCCCGTGCAGTCGGCACCGTCGTCGTTGCAGCCGATCAGGGCGCCGTCGCAGGATGCGTAGACCGCGAGCCGGGTGTCGAAATCCGCGTTGTCGCAGGTCGACACCACGATCCCGTCGGTCTCGTCCGGGGTGATCAGGTACCAGATGTCCGAACCGAATCCGACGCCGAATCCTTCGTTGCAGCTCTCGGGCAGGGCGGGGCCGTCATCGGTCGTATCGAGCGTTGAGAACGGCGTGGTGCCGAAGTCGATCACGATCGCATCGGCGCAGTCGTCGTTGGTCGGCGGGGGCGGACCACAGACGTCGATCGCAATGGCGGCGCAGGAGTCGTCCCAGACCACGTCGCAGCAGAAGGGATCCGTGTCGCAGATGGTCGCGCAACAGGTCGCGTCGCTGCAGCCGGGACCGTCCGAGGCCTCCTGACACGCCTGATCGGCGGTGCCGCACACGCCCGGGATGGCGGCGCCGAGGGTCACCACCACGGTGCCCTCGATGATCCGACCACCGGGAAGATCGGTGGTGTCGTCCCAGGTCGAATAGGCGCCGACCGCGACTTCGCCGTCCGAGGTGACGAAGGCGGAACCGGGATCGAAGAGCGTCGAGCCGGCGATCGGTCCGAAGGTGCCGCAGTCCCCCGGCTTCGCACCGCCGGTGTTCTCACCGGCGAAGGGCTGACCAAGGTCGTAGAACTGCTCACCGGCGGCACCGTTCATTCGAATCGCGAGCCGGAGTTCACTCGCCCAGTTGGTCGCCGTCGCGCCGTCGTTGTAACACGCCTCGACGACGAGGCCGCTCCAGTCGGCGGAGACGATTCGTCGGCCCGCTTCGCCGGCCACCTCGATCGCGTTGTAGTTCGCGCTCTCGGGATCGAGCCAACCGTCGGCGACGACGCCGTAGGACATGTCGGCGATCTCGAAGTCGAGCTGGACCGTGTCCCCGGCCTCGACGGCCCCGACGATGAACGTGATCGCCGCGAAGGCGGCAGCGATCGAAACGCGAACGCGGAACGGTAAATCGAAGGTCGTCATCTCTGAAACTCCTGTCGCGGCGGCTGGGAGGAACTCGTTCGGTGTCTTCAAAGGTACCGGAGAGACGAGGCGTTGCCAGTCGAGAATGAGGGACCCCGTGCTTTGTCAGCGATGTTGCATGATCCGAGGTGTGGTTATCAGACTTTGGATCGAACTTCCGTGGTTTCCACCGATCCAGACCTTCGATGCATCCCGATCGACGTCGCCACGAAACCTGACACGCGCTTGATACAATCGTTTGATTCCGCGTCGCTCACCAATCGATCCACCCCAAAATGACCACCCGAGACGACATCCTCAATGCCGCGGTCGAGATCTTCGCGGAGAAGGGCCTCGATGGCGCCTCGGTGCGGGAGATCTGCCACGCCGCCGGTACCAACTCCGCGTCGATCAACTACCACTTCGAAAGCAAGGCTGCGCTCTATCGGGACGTCGTCGAACTCGCCTACCGAGCCGCGACGATGCATCCGATGCCGACCCTCGAAGACCACGCCGATGATCCGCATCGCGCGCTCGCGGCGTGGATCAACTGGTATCTCCACCGGATTCTCGAACCCGGCGGCGACGCCGCCAACCGACTGCTGCTCCGCGAATCCGCGAACCCGTCGGGCGTGCTCGATGGATTCGTCGAGTCCGTGATGTACCCGGTCTACCAGGGGCTCGAGCGGATCGTCGACGCGATGTGCCCGCCGGAACTCGATTCCCGAACCCGTCACCTCCAGTGCGTCTCGATCCTCGGGCAGTGCATCGTCCATCGCGTCTGCCGCCCGATGCTCGAGAAGCTTCCCATCGATCCACCGATCCACGAGGCCCGGATCGCGGAGATCGCGGCGGTCGTCGCGGCCAACGCGGGCGCGGCGATCGATCCGCTGCGCCGCTCCGAGAGGGCGCCGTCATGAAACCGTCGCGAAGCCGGCCGCACATCCTGCTCGGCGTCATCACCCTCATCGCCTCCGCGGGGTGCAGCCCCCACGCGCTGCGCGACACCGACCTTCCCGAAGTGGAGATGCCCGAGCGTTTCGAAGCGCCGGACGGCCCGAACGTCGCGGCCCCGGACGCCTGGTGGACGAGCTTCGGTGAACCCGCGCTCGACCGCACCATGCAGGCCGCGTTCGCCTCGAATCTCGGCCTCCGACAGGCGTGGTCGCGCCTCGAACAGTCGAACGCCCAGGCGCGGATCGCCGGTGCATTCCTGTACCCCGAGGTCGATCTCGACGCCGCGGCCTCCCGCACCCGCACCGATCCCGCCGACTTTCCCGCGACCACTTCGGATCGGTTCGCGATCGGACTCGGCCTCACCTGGGAGATCGATCTCTGGCGAAGGATCGCCAACCGCGCAGACGCCGCGACGCTGCTCGCCCGTGCGAGCCGTGCCGACGCGGAACAGACCGCGCTCCTGCTCTCCGGTTCGATCACCGAGCTCTGGTTCTCGATCCAGGAGCAGGAGCAGCTGCTGGTCCTCTTCGAGGGACAGACCGAACTCAGCCGGACGCTGCTCGAGCTCACCGAACTGCGTTACGGCCAGGGCGTGGGTGACGGGCTGCAGGTCCTGCAACAGCGGCTGCAGCTGGAGTCGGTGATCGCCGCGATCCCCGAAGTCCGATCGACGCTCGAAACCAGTCGCAACCAGCTCGCGGTCCTGCTCGCTCGCACCCCCGAGTCACTCGAGGACGACCCTCCGTTCACCGCGATCCCGACCCTTCCCGAACTCCCTCCGTTCCCGATCCTCCCGTCCCCCCGCGATCTCCTCGAGCGTCGCCCCGATCTGCGGGCGGCGCACGACCGCGTGGCCGCCGCCGATCTCGAGGTCGCGGTGGCGATCGCCGACATGCTTCCCGCCCTGCGGGTCTCCCTCGACGGCCGTTTCTCGGGCGACCAGCTCTCGAACCTCTTCGACTCGACGATCGCCAGTCTGTCCGGGGCGATCCTGCAGCCGGTCTTCGACGCGGGCCGCCGCGGCGCCGAGGCGGATCGTCGTCGGGCGATCCTTCAGGAACGGGTGGACGGCTTCACCGAACGCTTCATCGTCGCCTTGCGCGAGGTCGAGGACGCGATCGATCGTGAACGCAACCTGGTCGAACTGCTCGAACAGGTCCGCATCCAGGTCGACCTCGCGGATCGAACGCTGATCGAGAGCCGGATTCGATTCGCGAATGCCCAGATCGAATACCTCGACGTGATCACCGCGATCCGGGCGCTGCAGGATCTCCAACGCCGGGAGATCGGCGTCGAACGATCGGTCCTCGCCAACCGAGCCAGACTTCTCCTCGCCATCGGCGGCGCCTGGACCCGCGACCTCGCACCTCCCGACGCCGAAAGTCCGCGCAAACCGAACCAGCGGGCCGCCAACGACCCCGACGAATCGTCCATCCGGAACTCCGAATCATGAACCAGCGCCCGACCAATTCCTCCGACGCCGCCCCGCCGCCGGCCCCGATCCGCTGGCTGGTCGCGCTGACGAGGGTGCTCGTCCCGATGCTCTTCCTCGCGGGGTCGATCTACGGCGCGATGCTGCTGCTGGCCGCGAAGCCGGAACCCGCGCGAGCCGAGGTCGAATCGACCACCACCCTGGTCGAGACCATCGTGCCCGAACTCCGCGAGGACGTGGCCGAGATCATCGCCTACGGAACCATCGAGCCCAACCGGACGCTCACGCTCCAGGCGCAGGTCGGGGGTCTGGTGATCGGTCTCAACGACGCGGTCCAGCCCGGCGGGCTCGTGAAGGCCGGCGAACGACTCCTGGAGATCGATCCGAGGGACTACGAGCTCGCCGTTCGCCAGCGGGAGGCGGACGTGGCCAACGCCACCGTCGCCCTCCGACTGGAGCGCGCCCGCGGGATGGTCGCCCAGCGGGAATGGGAACTTCTCGGCGACTCGGTCGAGACCTCCGACGTCGGTCGCGAGCTCGCCCGCCGCGAACCGCAACGGGTCGAGCGGGAAGTCATGCTCGAGGCCGCGGAGAGTCGGCTCGAAGGCGCCTTGCTCGCCCTCGAACGAACCACCGTCGAGGCCCCGTTCAACGGACTCGTCCGCGCCGACGAGGTCGAGATCGGGCAGGTCGTCTCGCCCCAGTCCCGGATCGCGACCATCGTGGGCACCGACCGATTCGACGTCCTGGTCGCCGTCCCGCTCGACAAGTTGGAATGGATCCGGATCGATTCCGACGATCCCGCACGCAATTCTCCGGCCCGAATCATCCTCGAACTCGGCGACGGTCGGCGGATCGAACGAAACGGGCGGGTCGATCGCCTCCTCGGCGAGGTGGAACGCGCCGGCCGGCTCGCGCGGGTACGGATCCTCGTCGAGGATCCACTCGGACTGGAGACCGGCGGGTCGTCCGACGAAGCCCCGGACCCCCTGCTGCTCGGAACCTACGTCAGGGTCGAGATCGCCGGCCCCCGCGTCGAGAACGTGCTCGAACTGCCCCGGGCCGTGATCCGCAACAACGAGACGGTCTGGGTCATGGACGCGGACGGCCGATTGCGATTCCGCGACCTCGCGGTGATCGTCGGTCGTCCGAAGTCCGTGCTCGGTCGGGTCGCGCTCGAGCCAGGTGACGAGATCGTCAGCAGTCCGCTCCCGGTCGCCATTCCCGGCATGCCGCTGGAACGACTCGACGCCGCAGGCGGCGTCGGTGGTTCCGCGGAGACCGACGACGTCGATGCGGACGTGGACCGATGAGACGCCGTTCCAAGAACGGCGGCCCCGTCGCCTGGATGGCGGGGCATCCCGTCGCCGCGAATCTCCTCATGGCCGCGCTCCTCATCGGCGGCGTGATGTCGGCGCTCCGCGTCCGACAGGAGGTCTTTCCCGCCTTCTCGCTGGACGTCGTCGGGATCTCGGTACCGTATCCCGGCGCCAGCCCCGAAGAGGTCGAGCGCGGCATCATCTCGGTGGTGGAGGATGCGGTACGCGGACTCGATGGCGTGAAGAAGATCACCAGCACCGCCAGCGAGGGTCGGGGTTCGATCAGCGTCGAACTGCAGTTGAACGCCACCCCCGCGCGGGTGCTTCAGAACGTGAAGAACGCGGTGGACCGGATCACGACCCTTCCGGTGGACGCGGAACGCCCCACCGTCAGCCTGCTCGAAAATCGGAACCGCGTGATCAACCTCGCCGTCGCGGGCGAGTTCCCCCCGATGGTGCTCCGGGAGACGGCGGAACGGATCCGGGACGAACTCGCGATCCGCGAAGGAATCACCCTCGTCCAGCTGGGGGCCGCGAAGCCGCTGGAGATCTCGGTGGAGATCCCCGAGGCGACGCTCCGGTCCTACGACCTGACCCTCGGACAGGTCGCGACCGAGATCCGACGGGCCGCGATCGACCTGCCCGCCGGAAGTCTCAAGACCGATGCCGGCGAGATCCTGTTCCGGACCACGGAGCGGCGCGACTTCGGACGCGAGTTCGCCGACGTTCCGATCATCTCGCGTCCGGACGGGTCGACGGTGCGGCTCGGCGAGATCGCGATGATCATCGACGGCTTCGCCGACATCGACCTCCAGCCGACCCTCGACGGACTTCCCGCCGCGACCGTCGACGTGTTCCGGGTCGGTGACGAGACGCCGATCTCGGTGTCCGACGAGGTGAAGAGGTACCTCGAGGAACTGCGTCCCGCGCTCCCCGCGGGCATGGCCCTGGAGATCGTGCGCGACGACTCGGATTCCTACCGGCAGCGGGTCGACCTGCTCGTGCGGAACGCGGCGATCGGACTCGGGCTCGTGCTGCTGATGCTCGGCCTCTTCCTCGANCCCNGACTGGCGTTCTGGGTCACCCTNGGAATTCCGATCTCGATCCTCGGNTCCTTCCTGTTCCTGTCGCAGACCGANGCGTCGATCAACATGATCTCGCTNTTCGCGTTCATCGTCACCCTCGGNATCATCGTCGACGACGCNGTGGTGGTCGGCGAGAACATCTTCGAGAAGCGCGAGGCCGGAATGCCGGCGCTCGAGGCGGCGATCGCGGGCGCTCGAGAGATCTCGGGCCCGGTGACCTTCGCGGTGCTCACCAACATGGTCGCCTTCGCCCCGATGCTGTTCGTCCCGGGCGCCAGCGGCAAGCTCTTCATGCAGATCCCCGCGGTCGCGATCAGCGTGTTCGCGGTCTCGCTGGTGGAATCGCTCTTCGTCCTCCCCGCCCACCTCTCGCACGCCCCGCGGGCCACGCTCTTCTGGCGAATCCTCTCGATCCCCAGCACGTACTTCGAACGCTGGCTCCATGCCTTCATCCGGTTCGCCTATCGACCGGTCGCGATGCTCGCGACCCGGAACCGGTACGGCACCATCGCGATCAGCGTCGCCATGCTGGTGATCGCGGTCGCGACGCTGGTGAGCGGACGCATTCCGTTCACGTTCCTTCCGAAGATCGATGCGGACTTCGTGCAGGTGAACGCGGTGCTTCCGGTCGGGGTCCCCGTCGAACGGACCATCGAGGTGCAGGACCGGCTCCTCGCGGGCCTTGCGAAGACCATCGAGGAGTCGGGCGGGGTCGACGTGGTCGACAACGTCTACGGCGTTCTCGGTGGAAGCGTCGGTGGCTTCGGACCGGTCCAGCAGGCGGGTTCGAGCGGCTCGCATCGGCTCGGCATCCAGGCGTCGCTGGTGACCCAGGATCTTCGGGTGGTGTCCGCGGGTGATTTCTCGAGGCGATGGCGCGAGAACACCGGACGGATCGCGGGACTGGAATCGATCAGCTTCCAAAGCGAGACCGGTCGATCGGGAGGGGCGGCGATCGACGTCCAGCTGAGCCATCGCGACACGACGGTGCTCGACCTCGCCAGCCTCGCCCTCGCCGAACGCCTCGCGGAATTCGCGGGCGTGAACGACATCGATGCCGGCGTCTCGCTCGGCAAGGCGCAGTTCAATCTCGAGATCACCCCGGAGGCTCGCAGCCTCGGCCTCACTGCGGACGAGCTCGCCCGACAGACCCGTGGCTACTTCTACGGCGTCGAGGCCCTGCGCCAGCAACGGGGCCGGAACGAGGTCCGGGTGATGGTCCGGCTCCCCGACGCGGAGCGAAGCACGCTCGACACCGTCGAGAAGGCGGTGCTTCGAACCCCGTCGGGCGCCGAGATCCCCTTCTCGGAAGCCGCGGTCACCACCGAGGGCCGTGCCTACACCAGCATCAAGCGGACCGACGGTCGTCGCGTGAATTCGGTCACCGCCGACGTCGATCCGGAGATCGCGAACGGAAACGAGATCACCACGGTCCTCGACGACTCGGTGCTTCCCCGCCTCCAGCGGGAATTCCCGGGGCTGACCTGGACCTTCGAAGGCGAACAGAACGCCCAGGCGGAGTCCCTGGAGAGTCTGGGCACCGGGTTCGTGGCCGCGATATTCGTGATCTACGCCCTGATCGCGATCCCCTTCCGCAGCTGGGTGCAGCCGCTGGTGGTGATGACCGCGATCCCGTTCGGGATCATCGGCGCGGTGATCGGCCATCTGGTCATGGGCTACGGCTTCAGCATCATCTCGATCTTCGGAATCGTCGCGCTCTCCGGCGTGGTCGTGAACGACTCGCTGGTGCTGGTGGTGACCATCAACCAGATGCGACGCGACCGCCCCGATCGGTCGCTGCGGGAGATGGTGGTGGCCGCCGGCGCACGCCGCTTCCGACCGATCCTCCTTACCAGCGTGACGACGTTCTTCGGTCTCATGCCGATGGTGCTCGAGACGTCGGTGCAGGCCAGATTCCTGATTCCCATGGCGATCTCGATCGCGTTCGGAATCATCTTCGCCACCTTCATCATCCTGCTGCTGGTGCCCGCGATCTACCTCGCCATCGAGGATGGGATCGGTCTCGGAGCCTGGCTGACTCGCGAGAAGCGAAGCGTACCGGCAGGTCCGGCGACCGAGGCCGGTGAAGCACTACCGATCGATCGATGACGAACCGGTCCGCCTTGCGACGAGCGTCACCGCGACCGGATCGGCGTCGAAGTTGCAGGTGAAGCCGGCGGCCTCGAGCATGGCGATTCGATCGACGAGCCGCATCCGCGTCGGCCGATCGCTCCCCACGCCCCCGCGCGATTCGATCTCGATCCCGAGGCGGTCGACGGCCCGTCGCAGCGGACCGATGCGCCGCAGCGGCGAGAAGCCGATGCGATGGAGGACCCTCGCCCGACCCGAATCGGGCGGTTCGAAACGATCGATCTCGACCAGGACGCCCGCCGATCGCATCGACGTCGCGATGTCCGCGTAGAGTCGTCGGATCGACGCCGACGACAGATGATGGAGCGTCATGCTCGAGATCGCGACGTCGAACGATCCCAGTCCGAGCAGGGCGTCGGGGCCCGCGAGATCGCGACGATGCAGTTCGACTCGATCCGACCATGCGGCGAGTCTCGTCCGGGCGCGGACGAGCATCGGTTCGGAGACGTCGACGCCGCCGAGGCGAACCCGTGGATGTGCCGAGAGCAGTTGCGCCGCCTTGTCCCCTCATCCGATCCCCAGTTCAAGGACCCGGGCCTCGGAATCCGGCTCCAAGGCCAGCGTCCGGACTCCGCGCTCGTATCGGCGCCGTCTCCCCGGTCCGCGCGCCTCGAGTTGCCTGATCCAGGAATCGACGTATTCCTCATCCGTCCACGGGTGCCCGTGAGGAGGACTCCAGGGCGCTCGGAACAGACGCTTTCGCAACGAATCCCGCCTGTCTCGAACTCGGATCGAGTCGCAACCACGCAGTTGACTCGAAACTGGTTTCGGACGCCCCGGTCGGGCCTTCGACCGGCGCGGACTGGCCCGTCCCGGTGGATTGCGCGATGCCCGGGAATACCGACCTCGGACGCGGGGGTCACGAACGCCGGCGCAACGGACGGCGGCTCGACCCCGCAGATGGGCGACCGCATGGACTTGAAGGATACCTGACGCCGTCCGGCGCTCGGATCGTCGACTGAGGCGAACCGCCGAGGGCGCCGGGGGCAGATCCGAAGCGGCCGTGGTCGCCCTCCCGATGTCGCAGACCCGCCGAAATGAAGGCCTGCACGCTCGACCATCACATCATCCGGAGACAGGCCCACACCCGGTTTCCCTTCAGGTTCGGCGTGCAGGCCCTCCAATCCGTTCCACTCGCGGAAGTCGATATCGACCTCGATACGGTCGGCGCCGATCGATGAAGCCTCTTGGCCCGGGTCTTCGCGACCGGCCCACCCGCGGGTGAATCACGGATGCGAAGACCAGGAACGGCCCGGGCATCGGGACCGGGCCGTTCCACGTGATTCATGCGGCGTGGCTCATGCGACACCCGCCGGCGAGGACGGACTCAGACCTGTCGCTTCCGGCGAATGCCGGCGGCACCGGCGGCAAGCCCGAAGAGGCCGAGGGCTCCTGGCGCGGGAATCGCCCCGGCCGCGATGCCGACCCCGGCGTCCGTCTCGTAGGCGAATCCATCGATCGTGAGTTCGAAGGTCGTGGCGTCCCAGTCGACCCCGATCCAACCGTAGCGGTATTCCGGCCCACCGAGGGAATCCACCTCGATCGTGAATCCGAGGTAGCCCGAGCCACCACCGGCGAAGGCGCCGTTCTCGAACTTGTCGTCCGAACCGATGACCCCGAAGCCGGAAATGCCGGAGTAGGAAAACGCGGAATCGACCATGTCGCCTTCTGCGAAACGCCGCAGATTCGGGGTCTTCGTTTTGCTCGACGTGGTGTTGATGAGCCGGAGCGGAGACTCGTTTCCCTTGCTCTTCGAAGAAGCGCCGACCACGCTGGCGTTGAACAGGAATTGGATGCCCGCCGAATTGTGGCCGGCGTTGAGCGCGATGGAACCGTACTCTCCGATCGCGAGATTCGTGGCTTCGGGGACGTTGACGTATCCACCGATGGTGAGTCCGTCCGTGCTCTCGTAGACGATGTCGGCAGTCGCGGAATACGTGCCGGCGAGCGTTGCGAGCGGAGTGGTCGTCGCGACGAGGGCGTACCGATTCAGGCGGGATCCGGATGACATCTCTCTTCTCCTCACAGATTGGACGGAAATCGATCGGAAGACCTGCCTGAGCCACGACTCCTCGAGCCGAAGGGGATCGGGCATTGGGCCGTTTCTCAACGCATGAGCCTCAGCCGGTGGCTCAATCATGCCCGCGGATCACCCGGTTGCGAAAACGAAAATATCGATTTTGCGATAAACGATCGCTGCGCCGGGGGTTGTGAGTCTCGCGGTTCCGGTGCAACGAACGCGGGCCACGCCGGTTTCCGGCGTGGCCCGCATCGGGGGATTCATCGAGGCGCTGATCGTTCGATTCGTCGAACGATCAGGCCTTTCGCTTGCGTCGGATGCCGGCGGCACCAGCGGCGAGACCGAAGAGTCCGAGTGCACCCGGGGCGGGAATCGCACCGGCCTCGATGCCGACCCCGGCTTCCGTCTCGTAGGCGAAGCCATCGATCGTGAGTTCGAGGGTGGACGCATTCCAGTCCAGGGCGATCCAGCCGTAGTGGAACTCCGCTCCTCCGAGGCTGTCGGATTCGATCTGGAGCCCGATATAGCCGGCACCGCCGTCGGCGAACGGTCCCTTCGCGCCCTTGCCGAACGACGCGCCGCCGATAGCGATCGACGATGTCTTCGAGGTGTAGCCGATCTGGTCGCCCGCCGCGAATCGCCGGAGCTCGATCTTCGAACCCTTGCTTCCGCCAATATTGACTTGGAGGCCGATCCCGTTGGGCTCAGCACCGCCGCTGGACGTCTTGGACCCCCCGCCTACCCCGAAAACGAACGACGACCCCGTGCCGGGGTTGTTCGCCGCGAGGAAAAGAAGGTTCCCGAAGTCGCCGACCCCGACCTCGAGGAGGTATGCAGTCGATCCACCTGGTCCGCCGATGGTCTGGCCGACACTTTCGTAGACGATGTCGGCGACGACCGACTGCGTGGTGGCCATCGTGGCGAGTGGAACGGACGCGGCTGCGATCGCGTACCGGTGGAGGCGTGATTCTGAAGACATTCTGCTTTCTCCTCGGATTGGGAAGGGTGCGGGAACGGTCCGAAGGTCGATCAGATCCGCCCGCTCGGGAGCGGACCCAGCATCGACTCGACGCGCGGGAACGCGTCCTCTACAGGATGACCGCTGCGAGCCCGGATGACAGCAGCCGAATGGCTGCCTTTTGAAAAAAGCCAAGGTCTTTTTTTATCGGACTACGAGTGCGGTCTGATCGCGAGACGCACCCCTGCCTTCCGCAGCGCACCGCGAGACCACGAGGTCACAAGACGCGGACAGAAGGATCGGCGACCTGTCCGAAGCGGCCGCTTGCCTCCGGTGCCCGGGTTCACGCCCGCCGCGATGTCCATGCCGGCATCGGCCTCCAGGGCTGGCGCATCGATCGTGAGTCCCGAGGTCCTGACGTCCCGGTCCAGACCGATCCACCCTCGATGGGGCTCGGTTTCTTGGGCATCCTCGACCTGGATGAAGATTCCCATGACGCCTCATCCGCCCGCGGCGAAGACGCCAACGTGATCTCGTAGACTTCATCGCGATGAAGATCCGCCTCCTTGAACATCGCATCCGGCGGAAGCTCGTTCATACCAGGCTGCCCTTCAAGTTCGGTGTTCAAATCCTTCGGGCCGTGCCGCTCGCGGAACTTCGAATCGAGGTCGAGACCAACGATGGAAGACGCGGCACGGGTCACGCGTCGGATCTGCTGGTGCCCAAGTGGTTCGAAAAGAACTCCGCCACCACGCCGGAAAAGGACTCGGCGGCATTGGCGACCAGCATCGAACGGGCCGCCGAAGTCGCACAGGCGGCCACCGACGCGGCCGGGCCGCATCCCGCCTTCGACATCGTGGAGATCGCCCGCTTCGAACGGGTCGGCGCGAGGGATCATCAGGATGCGGACGTGCTGGTCCGAGGATTCGGCGTCGCGATGGTCGAACGGGCGCTGATCGACGCCGCCTGCCGCCTCGCCGGGTGTTCGTTCCACGCGGCCGTGATCGGGGATCTCTTCGGTTTCCAATCACACCGGCTGGTCTCCGAGACGAAAGGCTGGTCCCCCACCGACCTTCCATCACCCGCGACGTCGATCGCGGTCCGCCACACCGTCGGCATGCTCGATCCCCTCGCCACGGACGAGATCCCCGCGTCCGACCGGGTCGAGGACGGGCTCCCGCAGTCCCTTGAGGAGGTCGTCGCCGCGTACGGCGTACGTCGTTTCAAGGTGAAGATCGGAGGCGACCAGCCGGCCAACGCCGCGCGGCTTCGCGCGGTCGCCGCCCTGGTCGGAGATGAAGTCGGAGACGAGGCGGTCTTCACCCTCGACGGCAACGAGCAGTGCGAGGACCTCGAGGGACTCGCCGGGATGCTGGAGGACCTCGGCCGCGATTCCGCGACCGCCCCCCTGATCGAACGACTCGCCCTCGTCGAACAGCCCCTTCCGCGTCGCGAGACCTTCGACGAGTCGCAGCGAGCCGGCATCGCCCGCATCGGGCGCATCGCCCCGGTGGTGATCGACGAGGCCGACGCCGACCGGGACGCGTTCCGCCGTGCGATCGACCTCGGTTACGCGGGCGTGAGCGTGAAGGCCTGCAAGGGCGTGTTCCGGGCGCTGGCGAATCGCGGACTGGTCGAGGTCCGTCGTGCATCCGGGGATGGTCGCTGNTTCCAGAGCGGCGAAGACCTGACCAACCTCGGGTCGATCCCNCTGCAGCAGGATCTCGCCCTGCAGGCCACCATCGGCGTGGCCGACGTCGAGCGGAACGGCCACCACTACTTCCGAGGGCTCGACCATCTTTCCGAGACCGTCGCGAACAGACTCGTCGACGAACTCCCGACCCTGTACGCGGCNTCCGACGGCCTGACCCGCCTTCNGGTCCGCGAAGGACGAATCGATCTCCGAGGCGTGGTCGACGGCATCGGCTTCGGCGGCGTGCTGGGCGGNCTTGGTTCCACGAACTGACGTTCCCGTGCGGTAGAGTCTCGCGAAGGCCGGTTCCCACATTCCCCCAGAGACACCGCATGGACTTCACCCCACCCGGACGATTCAAGACCGCCGCCGATTTTCGCGCTCGCTGGCGTGAACTCGACGCCGACCGTGGACTCGACTGCGACCTCGAGGTGGGCGGGCCGGAGGACCCGCTCGCCGCGGCCTTCGAGTTCACGACCCCCGACGGCCCGCGACGCGTCGGCAATCGATTCGTCGTCCATCCCATGGAGGGTTGGGACGCGAACGGCGACGGCAGTCCGAGCGAGGACACCATCCGGCGCTGGCGACGCTTCGGAGAGAGCGGGGCGAAGTTCATCTGGGGTGGCGAGGCCTACGCGGTTCAACCAGACGGCCGCGCCAATCCGAACCAGCTTCATCTCAACCCCGATCCCGCCGTGGACGATGCCGCCAATCTTCGAACCCTGCTGGAGGCGNTGAAGACCGCGCACTTCGAGGCGTACGGATCGACGGACGACCTGATGGTGGGACTCCAACTNACGCATTCGGGGCGGTTCAGTCGACCCNCCGGCACCACGATGTCGCCCCGGATCGCCGAGCTGAATCCGGTGCTNTCGGCGAAGTACGGCCTGGANGCNNANGTCCACGTGCTGACCGACGGCGAGCTGCGGGCGATCTCCGACAACATGGTCAAGGCCGCGTGCCTCGCCGCCGACGTCGGCTTCGACTTCGTCGACGTCAAGTGCTGCCACGGCTATCTCCTGCACGAACTGCTNGGGGCCCACACCCGCGGCGGCGACTACGGCGGTTCGTTCGAGAACCGGACCCGGCTCTTTCGCGACACGGTGAANGCGATCCGCGGCGAGCGCCCGGGACTGCTCGTCGGCTGCCGGGTGTCGATCACCGACACCTACCCGTTGTTTCGACGCGACGGCGACGCGATCGGACATCCGAAGGGCGTCGAGGACCACCTGCCGTGGCGGCACGGGTTCGGCGTGAACGCCATGGACCCCACCACCAGCGACTTCACGGAGCCGCAGGCTTTTCTGGAAGGGTGCCGTGATCTCGGCGTCTTCGCGGCGAACCTGACGGTCGGCAGCCCCTACTACTGCCCGCACCTCCAGCGGCCGGCNGCCTACCCCCCGAGCGACGGCTACCTGCCNCCCCGCGATCCGCTCTGCGAGGTCCAGCGACACCTGCACACGGTCCGGACGATCCGCGCCCTCGTGCCGGATCTCCCCCTGGTGGGCAGTGGATGGTCGTACCTGCAGGACTGGCTTCCGAACGTGGCNNGGGTCGAGGTCCGGCTCGGGATGGTCGACTTCGTCGGCCTCGGCCGGTCGATGCTCTCCTATCCGACGCTGCCCGCCGACGTGGTCGCGGGCCGTCCCCTCGATCGCAGGCGGCTCTGCCGAACCTTCAGCGACTGCACCACGGCCCCGCGCAACGGCATGGTCTCGGGCTGTTATCCACTCGACCCGCACTACAAGGTGATGCCGCAGGCGGTCGAACTCGGCGTGTTGCGCAGNAAGGCCTCCAAGGCATGACCCACTCGACCGAAGACAACCTCGCCCGATTCGCCGAGCTCGACGCCCGNCCGCTGCCCGGCCGGATCGCCGGCTACCTGCGTTTCATGGGGCCGGGATATCTCCAGTCCGCGATGACCCTCGGCGGCGGCAGCGCNTTCGCNGCNCTCTTCAGNGGNGCNGCNTTCGGNTACCAGCTGCTCTGGGTCGCNCCNNCCGCGATGCTNCTCGGNATCATCGTGATGAGCGCCATCGCCTGGCAGACCCTGTCGACGGGCGTCGATCCCTACGACGCCCTGAAAAGACACGTCCATCCAGTCTTCGCCTGGGCGTTCGCCTGGGGCGGCCTGCTGAGCTCCATCATCTGGCAGTTCGCGCAATATGCGCTGGCGGCCGCGATGCTCGTCCTCCTGTTCGGCGTCGCCCCCTGGGTGGGTGGCCTCATCGCGCTCGTCTGGTGCGTCGGCGTCGGACTCCTGCACGGGCGGGCGCGGTCCTTCATCCGGACCTACGAGGTGATCCTCACCGGCATGGTGTGGTTCATCGTGGTCGCGATGGCGGTGGTGGTCTTCCAGTCCGGAGTCCCCGATCCCATCGCGGTCGCGAAGGGGTTCATACCCTCGATCCCGGAGGACTGGACGGGCGTCAACGCCGACGGCGTCGAGACCTCGATCTCCGCGATGACCCTCGTGGTGTCCGGCCTCGCGGCCGCGGTCGGCGCGAACATGCTCTTCGTCTACCCCTACACGCTGCGAAAGAACGGCTGGGGCCCGGCCCATCGGCGGCTCGCCCGCTACGACCTCATCTTCGGCATGTTCATCCCGTTCACCATCGCGGTGAGCCTGATGGTGATCGCCAGCGCCTCCGTCTTCCATTTCGGCGAAGGCGGATTCGCCGGTTCGAAGATCCACCCCGCCGAGGCGGCGAAGATCTTCGCGTCGCCCGATCGGCTCGGCCCGGTGGTGGGCCTGTGGATCTTCGGGCTCGGGATCCTCGCGATGGCCCTGTCCTCGATCACCATGCAGATGCTCGCCTCGGGTTTCGCGGGCGTGAAGCTCTTCGGCGTCCGCGAGAACTCCGTCGGTCACAAGTTCTTCATCCTGCTGCCCGCCATCGGCGTGTTCGGCGCGGTGGTCTGGTCCGACATCGCGCCCTGGGTGGCGGTGCCGACCAACGTGATCTGCGGGCTCTTCCTGCCCGCGTCATACCTCGGCTTCACCCTCCTGCAGCGACGTCGGGCGTTCCTGGGTGAAGACACGCCGAAGAATCCCCTCGCGACCTGGTGGACCGGCGGCATGCTGCTCGCCACCATCGTGCTCACCGTGTTCCTCGCCACGGTGGTCGTCGAACAGGGACCGGGATTCATCGAACGACTCGTGGGGAGCGGGGCATGAAGCTCGAGCTCGACCTGCCCGGCGGACCGCTGACGCTCGACGACGATCCGTGGCGTGAACTCGGGGACGGCGTCGACTCCGCATCCCCGCTTCCGCGACTGTGTTACGCGGCGGCCCACGTCGTCATGCAGCCGGCGTACGCGGACGTCCCGCATGCCGTGACGTCGCCCGGAACCGCCGAGGCCATCGCGGCCCACGTCGACTGGGAGGCGACGATGACCGTTCGGACCCGGATCGGCATGACCGGCATGGGGATCGCCGAGGCGATGGACACCGCCCAGCGCTTCGACCTCGGCTGGAACGCGGCGCGGGAACTCATCGAACGGACCGGACGACTCGGCCTTCCCGGCGGGTTCTGCGCCGGGGCGAGCACCGATCATCTCTCCAACGCGGACACCACCACTCGGATCGTCGACGGCGTCGTCGAACAGATCGGCGTGATCCGAGCGGCCGGCGGCGTTCCGGTGATCCTGCCCATGCCGAGGCTCTGCGAGCTCGGACTCGACGAAGACGGCTTCGTCGCGGTCTACGGCGACATCGCCCGCGCCGCGGGCGACGGCCCGCTGATCGTCCACTGGCTCGGCCCCATGTTCCTCGCCGCGCTGGAGGGCTACTTCCCCGGCGACTCCTTTCTGCGGATCATGCGCGAGGATCCCGAACGCTATCGCGCCGCCAAACTGTCGATGCTCGATCACGAACTCGAGGTTCGATTGCGCCGCGACCTCCTGCAACGCGATCAGATCATGCTGACCGGCGACGACTTCCACTTCGGCCGGCTCATCGCCGGCGAGGTCGAAGGCGTCATGCCGGAGGGACGACTGGTCGAGTTCGACGGCCGGCTCGTTCCCATCGGCGATTTCAGTCATGCCTTGCTGGGGATCTTCGATGCGATCGCCGCCCCCGCCGCCCTCGCCCTGCGCCGCCTCGCCGACGGCGATCGGACCGGGTACGACGCGATCATGGATCCGTGCGAACGCCTCGGCCAGCGGATCTTCGAAGCACCGACGCACCGGTACAAGGTCGGACTGGCCTTCCTCGCGTGGTTGAACGGTCGACAGGCGAATCCGATGCTGGTCAACCACCTGGAGACCGCCCGCGATGCGGCCCACCTGGAGGACGTGGTGCGGCTGGCGGCGGCGAGCGGCGTGATCGAGGATGCGGGGCTCGCGGCGACCCGGATCGCCGCGTGGACCGATGCGGTCCGCGGCGGACGCACCGACGCCCTCACCCGGATGTGATCACCACGGAGCCTCCGCCATCCTCCGCCCGGGTTCGCACGTGACTTCCCGGCGGGCGGTAACCTCGTCGGCATGAACGAGACCACCGAGGACCTCCCGAGCGACACCGCCGATCGAAGCGGGATCGAGCGGCTTCTGGTCCGGGTCGCCGAAGCACTGCACGAGTCCGGGGCCCCGAGCTATCGCATCGAAGCATCGGTCGCGGCGGTCGGCGGTCGCTTCGAAATGACGACCGCGGTATTCGCGGTACCGACTGGTCTCACCCTCGGCCTCGGCCCCATCGATCGACAGGAGATCCGGATGATCCGGACCCGGCCTCGAAGCCCCGCCCTTCAGCGGATGCGACTCGTGGACATCGTCATTCGCGACCTGGTGTCCGGCGACTGCGACGCCGACACCGGGATCCGACGGCTCGACGACATCACGGCGAGACCGTCGCCCTGGGGAAACCTCGCCACGCTGCTCGCCTTCATGCTCACCGGGGCCGGCGTGGCGATCCTCTCGGGGGGAACGATGTGGACCGCCCTCGCGGCGTCGGTCGCCGCAGCCGGTGTGGCGCTGGTGCTCCGCGTCTTCGGAAGTTCGCCGCACCGCGCGCCGCTCGCCGATTTCGTCGCCGCGTTCGTCGCGGCGGTGGTGGCGAACGTCCTCGCAGGCCCGCTGGGCGCCGACCCCCGACTGACGCTCATCGCCGCGATCATCGTTCTCGTGCCGGGACTCACGCTCACCATCGCGATGCGTGAACTCGCGATGGGCGAACTGACCGCCGGCTCGGCCCGTCTGATGGGCGCGTTGACCACGTTCGTCGCCCTCGGCTTCGGCGCCGGTCTCGGCGAGGGCCTCGGCGAGATCCTGTCATCCGTTTCCCCGAGCGAGATGACCACGGTCTCCCCCACGATCTGGACCCTGCTTCCCGCGGTGGCCGCCGCCGCCATCGGCCTGATGGTCCTCCTCGGCGAGGATCCACGCATGACCCACTGGTTCCTCGCCGCCGTGCTCCTGGGCTGGGGTTCCATCCGCGTCGCGGCGCCGCTGGCCAGCCCCGAAGTGACNGCGGCGATCGCCGCCCTTGCGGTGGGCCTCGGCGGCAACCTCGCCAACCGGTTCCGTGGCGTGCCGACCGCGCTGGTGGCGGTGCCCGGGCTCATCGTGCTGGTGCCCGGCGCGCTCGGTCTCACCGGCTTCCGAAGCCTGATGTCCGACGATCCCATCAGCGGTCTCAACACCATCATCGACGCGATGCTGATCGGCGGNGGCCTCGTCGCCGGCCTGCTGGTCGCGGCGATGCTCCTGCCGCCGCGGACCGCCCTGTGACCNGCCCGCTCGTCAGAACGCTCGCCCGCGTGCTCGGCGGACTCGTGGTTCTTCACGCGTTCGTCGCCTGCACCACGAACGGNCCCCGGGAGATCGCCGGGACCTCCCCCGCGAACACCCGGCTCGACGAGGCGTTCGCCATCGCGATCCCCGTCCTGGAGCGGACCGATCCGGANGCCGCCGCCCGCTGGCGGGACTGGCTCGCGAGTCCGGCGACGACTCGATCGATCCGCGGCACCGACGTTCGGCCGATGTCGCTGCGGTCGGTGCCGGGGCCGTTCAAGGCCACCGCCTACGCCGCGCCGATCCTCGACGCGCGACGAACCCGTGACGCGACGCATCGCCACCCGATCCTCGGCGACCCGACGCACATCACGGACNCGCGTTCACTTCCCGTCCGGCGTGCGATCCCCGATGTCGTCGAGACGTCCGTACCGGTGCTGGGCTGGGTCGCCGACGGGCTCGATGCCTATCTTGCGGAGGTGAACGGATCGACCGCGCTGCGATTCCCGGACGGGACCGTGGAGTGCCTGGCCTGGTCGAGNACNAATGAACGNGACTACACGAGCCTCGGNCGGCGAATGGTCGACACCGGAATCGCGGACGAGGAATCGATCGATCTCGACGTGATCNGGGCGCGACACACGGAGGATCCGAAGANGATCGAGCGACTGATGCTCGACAACGATCGCGTGGTCTTCTTCGAGATCGTGCCCGCGTCGACGTGGCCCCGCGCCTCGACCGGCGTCCGNCTCGTCCCCCGTCATGCGGTNGCCGTCGATCCCGAGGTGNTCCCGCTGGGAAGCGTTCTGGTGATCGAAGGTGACCACCTTCCNCCGACNGTGGTGGTCGCGGTCGACATCGGCGGTGCGATCCAGGGCCGGCGCCTCGACCTTTATCTCGGCGCGGGCCCGAGCGNGCTGAAGGAGGCCGGACGCCTGCGGGCCGATCTGCAGGTCTCCATTCTCGAACCGGCACCTCGCGACGGGCGTTGAACGCCCGGCCGCGGTTCGGNCGAGGAGAGGCGGGACGNTCAGCCGAGAATCAGTCGTTCCGCGCCCGAGAGCATCGGCACCACCAACCCGCCCGCGATGAACGCCAGCGTCGCCGCGATCACGAGGACCAGCAGGACCTCGGTGGCGAGGATCAGCGGAACCCGCCCGGGACCGCANCCGATCAGGTGCATCGTCTCGATCTCGACGCTTCGCATGCGGATCGAGAGGGCGACGACCACNCCCACGAGCAGCAGCGTCGCGAACCCCACCACCGCCAACACGCCCATCAGGATCCGCCGNACCCGGAAGACCTCGACCAGAAGTCGATCCACGATCGTCGCGGCATTCACGAGCTGAAGCGGCAGCCGTCCGACGTCCGCCCGNCCGAGGAGGATCGTTCCCGCCTTCGCATCGACCGGAATCACGATCGCGGCGGTGACCGGCAGTTCCCCCGGCTCCGCGTGGAAGTGGAAGCTCGCGCGATTNTCGTCGGTGATCTCCACGAACTCGCGCACCTTCGCGCTCGCGATGATGGCGTCGTCGGTCCGGCCCATGACCAGGTCGTCGTCGTCGTCGGCCTGTTCGAGATCGTCGTGGCCGTGGGCGAGACCACGCACGATCCAGGCGGTCGAGAGTCCGGTGAACACCGCCTCGTCGTCCGGACCGCCGCGCTCGCCGAGCACGCCGACCACTTCCATGCGGAGCGGNTACGCCCCGGCGAGATCGAAGAATTCACGGGGCTCGGTGGTGATGCGATCGCCNACGCCCACGCCCTCGCGGGCGGCGACCGCGGCACCGACCACGCATTCACCCGCCGCGGCGTGCGGCCGACCCGCCGAGCATTCGAGATCCCGGAAACCGAAATAGCCCGGATCCGTACCGACCAGCGGCACGTCCAGCACCCGGTCGCCGAGAACCAGCGGAAGCACCCGGGCGAGATCGCCGTCCACCAGGGTCTCGATCTCCGCGGTGCGAAGTTCACGATCGGGCGGCGATCTGAAGTAGAGGGCCGAGAGCACGAGGTCGATGGGCGCACCGGGGGCACCGGCGACCAGCGGGGTCGCGGCGCCGCGGGCCCGCAGGGCGCGCTCCCCGGCCTGCACCAGGTTCTCCACCGCGATGGGCAGGAATCCGACGATGAACAACGCCGCGATCAGCAGGGCCGATCGCTGCCGGTGATGCAGCAGGTGCCGACGGGCGAGGAACATCGAATGCCGGAACGCGTTCACGTCGGCACCTCCGTTCCAAGGTCGATCACGCGGTCGAAGGCATCGAGCAGGTCGTGGTCGTGGGTCACCGCGAGCAGCGCCGCGTCGCGATCCCGCGCGGTCCCGAGCAGGGCCTCGAGGATGATCCGCTTGTTCGAAGGATCGAGGTTTCCGGTGGGTTCGTCGGCGAGGACCAGTCCCGGATCGGTGCCGAGGGCCCGGGCGATCGCGGTTCGCTGTCGCTCACCGTGACTGAGCCGATCGATCGGGCGGCGGCGAAGGTGTCCGATCCCGAGGCGCTCCAGCAGGTCGACGACCCGTGCTCGAGCCGCGGCATCGGCCCGGAGGCCGCCGAGGCGGAACGGCAGCATCGCGTTCTCCTCGACGTCCAGATGATCGAGCAGGCGGAAGTCCTGGAAGACGAATCCGATCGAACGGAGTCGGAGCGCCCGCATCGCCGTCTCGCCGAGTCCGGCCAGGTCCACGCCATCGAGCCGGACGGTGCCGATTCGAGGCCGCAGGGTTCCGGCGGCGAGTCGAAGCAGCGTCGACTTGCCGCAGCCGCTCGGTCCGATCACCGCGACGGTCTCGCCGCGATCGACCGAAAGGCGGCCGAGGCGGAAGGAGAATCCATCACCCTCCCCGCGGGCGGCGGGATAGTCGAACTGAACATCGTCGATGGCAAGCACGGGAGTAGGATACCCTTCAGAACGGAGCACACCATGCATCGATCCTCATCCCCCACCTCAATCTTCTCAAATCTTTCGATCCGCTCGATCGTCACGATCCTGCTTGCGACCGGCCTCGGCCTCGCAGCCTGCGAAGGCAAGGGCGACGGGACCGACGCCCGCGATCCCGACGAGCCTCGATCCATCGCCGTTTCAAACCACCCCCTCGCGTTCTTCGCGGACCGCATCGGCGGAGACCGGGTGGACGTCCGATGGCTGGTCCCGGACGGCGTGGACCCCGCCGCGTGGTCGCCGAACGGCGACGACCTCGCCGCGATGCAGTCCGCCGATCTGATCCTCCTCAACGGGGCGACCTACGAACCCTGGCGCTCGACCGCGAGCCTTCCCCGGGAGCGGGTGGTCGACACCACCGCCGCGATCCGCAACATCCTGATCGAGACCGAGGAAGGTCCCGTCCACGCCCACGGTCCGGACGGCGAACACACCCATCGAGGCACCGCCTCGACGACCTGGCTCGATCCGGAACTGGCCATCGCCCAATCGGCCGCGGTCGAGAAGGCCCTGGCGGAACTCATGCCGGCGCATCAGGACCAGTTCCGCTCCAATCGAGGCGTGCTCATCCGCGAACTCCAGGAACGCGCCGCCGCGATCGAACAGGCGGTCAACACCAATCCCGACCGACCGGTCATCTTCAGTCGCCCGGTCTACCAGTACCTCGCGCGGCGATTCCGGATGAACGGTGAGACGCTCGACTGGGACGGCCGGACGCCACCGGATGCGGAAGCCCTCGCGATGCTCGACGAGACGCTCGAACGGCATCCGGCCGCGTGGATGATCTGGCCCGAAGCCCCCGCGGAATCCGTCGTCGCCGCCCTGAAGGAACGCGGCGTGACGTGCGTGGCCGTCCCCATCGCCGGCGCTCCACCGACCGACGGCGATCTGCTGACCTCGATGGACACGGGCGCGGAGGCATTGCGGCGGGTCTACGACTTCGAGTGATCGATCGGGCGGCCGACGATCGCGACGGTACTTCGTCCGAGTCGGAGCCCGTGGACCTCGACGATTCCCGCGCCGGCGGCCCCCCCGAGCGTCGCAAGCCGACGGGTCCAGTCGTCCGCGTCGACGGCCCCGCCGCGGGTCCGCACCACCACCTGCCTCGGATTCGGCGTCGCCCGCCGGATCGCGTCGGCGACCGCCTCCGGACGCGGCGCGACCACCGCCTCGATCGAGATCGCCCGGAACCAGTGACCCCGACCGCCCGCGACCGCTTGCTCCACCGACGCCCGATCGACCACCGCGAGCCCGAGCCCCACCGCGGGTTCGACCTCGACTTCTCCGAGTGCCAGATGTTCACGAAGTACCTGCGGGCCGAGGCCGGCGCGTTCGACGGCGGGATGAAACTCCAGCAGGGCGCCCTCGAGTTCGACCGGACCGGAACGCAGGGCCTCCGGTTCACCTTCGAGGGTTCGTCCGGATGGCAGGTCGACCGCCTCCACCGAAGTCGACCGGGCGAGCCGGCCGGTCCAGACGATCGCCTGGACCAGTCGTCCCGATTCCGCGACGATCGAAACCGACTGCCGAGCGTGGAGCACGGGGGGCGGCATCGGCACCCCCGGGCCCAGTTTGATTGCAGCACCCTCCGCTTCATCGACGATCCGACGGATCACGTCGATGCCGGGCACCAGATCCTCGAGCCGCCACGACCGCCGACCACTCGACTCGTCGCGACGCGCGGGATCAAGGTGCACCAGCGGACGATCGATCGGCAACGTCTCGACGTCACCCACGATGGTCTCGATGCCCGCGTTGTGCGCGGCCATGAACGCCCGGACCGGATCCCGGTCCACGCCGACGCACGGCCCGCGACCCGCGAGGGCCATCGAATCGCCACCGATCCCGCAACAGAGGTCGAGCACCGGCGCCGATCCGAATCGCGTCGCCTTCCATTTCGCCACCATTGCACTGGTGGCCTGTTCGAGGCCGGCTCGATCGAGCAGCAATCGCGTTGGGTCGTCGAACTTCGCAGCGCTCCGGCGCCGGGCCCCGGCCAAATCGAGCGCCTCGGGGACCGGGGCTCGCGGATGATCGCGGCGCAGTCTCGTCACCGCGGACGGCGTCACGCCCGCCGCCTCGACTTCGGCCGCGGCCGCGAGCAGGGGTCGGGCCGCCGGAGCCGCGAGCGTCCGCCAGGCGTCGAGACGGGGATCGGTCATCCGCGGATGCTACCAGTCCCCGGTCCATCGACTTCGACACCGTGTGGGACCATTCCGGATACGGCGGCGTCGCAACGGCGTTAGCATCTCGCTCCACCCGGAACGACCGCGACGTCCGCGGCCGCCCGGGCACCACCGATCCCCGGAGCCCCGCCATGCCCGACCTTCGATCCGCCGACGTGATGCGTGCCTCCGGAACCTTCGCCATCGCCGAAGGCGTCTTCCTCGTGCTCGGCGGCGCGATGCTGGTCATCGCCCCGTTCGCCTCGGTGGTGCTCCTCACGCAGTTCACGGGCGCGTTCCTCCTGCTGGCGGGCATCGTCGGCACCATCCGCGCCGCCGGAAGCCCCTCGGGTCAGCACGGCAGCGGCGCCGGAATCTTCGGACCGGTCATCGCCGCGATCGCCGGCCTGATCCTCCTCCTCGATCCGACGCTTTCGGCCGCCTTCCTCGCCAAGGTCCTCGGCGCGATTCTTCTGATCACCGGAACGATGCAGATCGCCGCGGCGTGCGGGATGCGGGGACGCGACCAGTGGACGCTCATGCTCGCCGGCGGCATCGTCACCCTGCTGCTCGGCCTCGTCGTCTTCCTGATGCCCGGCGTGGCGATCCTCGTCTTCGCGGTCTTCACCGGCGTCCAGCTCCTGTTCCTCGGCGTCATGATGATTCGCGGCGGGAACGAGATCCGCCGGGTCGCCCCGCGCGGCTGACCCGCGACGAGCTTCGGAGCCATCATGTCCGTCCGCGATTTCCTGCGACATCAATACCGGCACTTCAACGCCGCGACGCTCGTCGACGCGGCGGAGGGCTACTGCGATCATCTGGCGTCCGACGGACGGATGATGGTGACCCTCGCCGGCGCGATGAGCACCGCCGAACTCGGCGTGTCGCTCGCCCGCATGATCCGCGAGGACAAGGTGCACGCGATCTGCTGCACGGGTGCGAACCTCGAGGAGGACATCTTCAACCTCGTCGCCCACGACCACTACGAGCGGATCCCCGACTGGCGGGCGCTGACCGCGGCCGACGAACAGTCCCTGCTCGACCGGCACCTCAACCGTGTGACCGACACCTGCATCCCCGAAGAGGAGGCGTTCCGGCGGCTCGAGGGCCTGCTGGCCGAGGAATGGCGACGCCTCGCGGCCAACGGAGAGCGCGACTTCCCCCATCGGATTCTCTACCGGCTGATTCTCGAGGGCCGGCTCGACGAACACCACCAGATCGATCCGAGCGATTCGTGGATGGTGGCGGCCGCGGAGAAGGACCTTCCGATGTTCGTTCCCGGCTGGGAGGATTCGACCTCGGGCAACGTGTTCGCCGCCCACTGCATCGCCGGCGACGTGCCCGATCCGAACCTGATCAAGGGCGGGATCGAATACATGATCGAACTCGCGGCGTGGTACACCGAATTCACCCGGACGCGGTCACTCGGATTCTTCCAGATCGGGGGCGGCATCGCGGGCGACTTTCCGATCTGCGTCGTCCCGATGCTGCATCAGGATCTCGGTCGCGAAGACGTGCCGCGCTGGGGGTACTTCTGCCAGATCGGCGACTCGACGACCAGCTACGGAAGCTACTCCGGCGCGGTCCCCAACGAGAAGATCACCTGGGGCAAGCTCGCCGCGGACACCCCGAAGTTCATGATCGAATCCGATGCGACGATCGTCGCCCCGCTGATCTTCCAGTACGTCCTCGAATCCTGATCACGCGGACGGACGTCGGAAGACCGCACGAAACCGACGATTCGGCGGGTCTTCGTCGTCGGTGAAGTCCTCCCACGATTCGAGGATCAGACCGCCCGCTTCGAACGCCCCGCATTCCGCGCGGCTGATCGGCCAGGGAGGACCTTCGAGATCGAAGTCGGCCTCGTCGTCGCGGCCCCGCATCACCGCGAGGAGCACGCCACCGGGCGCGACGCAGTCCGCCACTGGTGCGAAACCCGCGGTCCGATCGGGCAGCGGAATCGCCTGAAGGGTGTACACCTCCAGCACCAGATCGAATCCGTCAAGTCGATAGTGATCCGGCAGTCGGAAGAGATCCCGGACCTCGTAGCGGACCGGAGAATCCGGGTGCTTCCGTCGGCACCCCTCGATCGCCGACTTCGCCACGTCGAACGCGGTCACCTCGAACCCCAGCGCGGCCAGCGCTTCGGCATCGTCGCCGAAGCCGCATCCGAGGACCAGGGCGCGACCGCCGGTGGGGATTCCGGGCAGCGCCATCCCCGCCATGAAGTGAGGATTCGGCGCGTCGTCCGCCCAGGGAACGAGATCGGTTCGCCCGTCCGCGTCGCGATACAGCGACTCGAACCAGTCGCACGGTGCACCACGCGCGCGGGCGGAACGCACCAGCCCGTCGATCTTCGCTCGCAACGCGTCCGGGTCCATGTTCGGATCGTATCCGACGACGCGGTCAGATCTCGCGGGCCGCGAGGATCTCCGCCAGCACCCGGTGCACGAGCTTCGCGGCGAGGAAGTCGCAGGCCCAGTGCGCGGGATGCGGCAGCAGCTCCACGACGTCGAAGCCGATCACGTTGCGTCGGGCCGCGAGGCGACCGACGAAGGCGTTCACGGTGCGCCAGTCGAGGCCGCCGGGCTCGGGCGTTCCGGTCGCCGGCATGATTCCGGAATCGAAGGCGTCGAGATCGATGGTCAGATAGACGTCCTCGGGGACGAGATCGATCGCCCGATCCATCCAACCGTCGTCGGTCGCCTCGAGGATCTCATGGGCGGGGAACACCCGGCCGTGATCCATCGTGTCGTGCTCGCTCGGGTCGATCGCGCGAATCCCGACCTGCACGATGTCAGCGACCTCGCGGGCCCGGGCCATGACGCAGGCGTGATTGAACGGGGAACCGTGGTACGACTCGCGGGTGTCTCCGTGGGCGTCGATCTGGACCACGCCCAACCGGGCGTTCCTCGAACGGACCGCCGCCGCCGCCGACCGGATCGCGCCGATCGAGACGGAGTGTTCGCCGCCGATCAGAATGGGCATCGATCCACCCTCGATCACGGCCGTCACGACCCGCTCGACGACGTCCGCGAGCGATTCGGGATCACCGTCGTGGAGCACCGGCGGACCGGTGAGAATCCCCGATCGATACGGCTCGCTCAAGGTCTCGAGGTCGAACAGCTCGACTTCCGTACTCGCTTCGAGCAGCGCCGCAGGCCCGCGATCCGCACCCTTCCGCCAGGTGCTGGTCCGGTCGTACGGCACGGGGACGATCACCGCCGCCGGGACACCCGTCGGCGAATCGACGCCGAGAAACGCCGGCAGGACGACTTCATTGTGCTCGGTCATGGCGATGTGATTCCGGTCGGAAAGAGGTGGCGACGCTTCGGATTGTACGATTCGGGCCGGAGAAGGCGACCGAACCCGTCGCCTCCCGGTCACTCGCTCGGTCCATGTCGGGTAGATTCGAGGCATGAGCGCCGAACCGAGGACCGGACCGACCCTCCGCCAGTCCATGATCATGATCATCGCCACGAGTTTCGCGGCGTTTCTCTCCGGCGTGGCGGCGCTCTACTTCGTCTACGCCGACCGGGCGGGCGGAGGCGCGGTCGACTGGCTTTCCGGCCGGGAGGCGTTCCTCGGGATCTCCATCTCGGGCGTCTGGACGGTGATCCTCCCCGCCCTCGGCGTCGCCGTGACGATGCCCGCCATCGTCTGGCTTCAACGACGTTTCTTTCCCGGAACCGAAGGAACCGGCATTCCCCAGGCCATCGCCGCGATCCAGATCGGCGAGCGACCCGAACGCGGACTCATGCTCTCGGTTCGAATCGCGCTCGGAAAGATCCTGCTTCTGAGCATGGCCCTCATCTCCGGAATCACCGTCGGACGCGAAGGGCCCTCCGTCCACGTGGCCGCGTGCTGCATGCACCTCAGTCGTCGATTCTGCCGCTTTCATCCTTGGCTCGTCCAGCGGGGTCTCATCCTCGCAGGATCGGCCGCGGGCATCGCGGCGGCGTTCAACGCACCGGTCGCAGGCGTGATCTTCTGCTTCGAGGAAGTCGGCCGGATCTTCGACAAGCAGAGCGCCACCGCGATCATCCGCACCGTGGCGATCGCGTGTCTGGTCGGCGTGGTCTTCCTCGGCGATTACGAGTTCTACGGATCGAGCAACAGCGGTGCGGGGCTTCCGCTCTCGATCGACGGTGATCTCGGCGCCTGGCTGCTCGAACTGCGACAGTGGATCGCGGTTCCGGTGGTCGGCGTCCTCGGTGGATTCCTCGGCGGTTGGTTCGGTCGGGGCGTGGTCGGCGGCAGCCGGCGACTCGCGCCGTTCCTCGTGGCGAATCCGCTCCGCACCGGAATCGTCCTCGGGCTGGCCCTCGCCGCCACCGGCGTCCTCTCCGGCGGGTCGAGCTACGGTGGCGGCCACGATCAGGCCGAACGCATGCTGGAGACCGCGGCGGCGACCAACGCTCCCATCGCGATCTGGAGCGATCCGCTCGGCAAGGCCGTGGCGAGCTTCACCAGCCTGATCAGCGGAATCCCCGGCGGCCTCTTCGATCCGAGCCTCGCGGTGGGCGCCGGTCTCGGCCAGATGACGCATGGCTTCTTCGAAGCCACCATCGCCCCCGGAATCGGCCTGCCCGAATTCATGCTGATCTTCATGGCCGCCTACTTCGCGGGCGTCGTCCAGAGTCCGATCACCGTCTTCGCGATCCTCTTCGAGATGACCGGGGCCTACGGGATGATCCTGCCGCTCATGTTCGCCGCCGCCCTCGGCGCGGCCGTGGCGAGTCGCATCTGCGAGCCGTCCATCTACGAGGCGCTCGCGGCCTCGTTCCTCGAGGCCAAGGGCGTTCGGACCGGGCCCGATCCCGGGACCGGGACCAGGACCGACTGATCCCGACGGCCGTCCGCCTGCGGTCAGTCGCGATCCGGCTCGAGGTAGGTGTAGCCCGCCAGTCCGGTCTCGAACGCCGACACCATCTCCCGACACTCGCGGGCGGTGATCGAACCACGATGGACCGAACGTTCGCACTCCTTGCGAATCGCCCTGGTCAGCGCCGTCGAGTCGTACTGCATGTAACCGAGGACTTCGCGGACGGTGTCCCCCTCCACGATCTCCTCGATCCACCAGCTTCCCGAGTCGTCGACCCGGACGTGGACGACGTGGGTGTCGCCGAAGAGGTTGTGGAGATCGCCCAGCGTCTCCTGATAGGCACCGACCAGAAACGCGCCCAGGAGATACCGCCGCCCCGCCTCCAGCTCGTGCAGCGGGAGCCATCGCTTCACGTCGTCACGCCCGATGAACCGATCGACCTTGCCGTCGGAATCGCAGGTGAGATCGGCGAGCGTGCCTCGCCGCGTCGGCGTCTCGTCGAGGCGGTGGATCGGCATGATCGGAAAGACCTGTTCGATCGCCCAGCAGTCCGGAAGCGACTGGAACACCGAGAGATTGCAGAAGTAGACGTCGGTGAGCAGGTCGTCGAGCTCCGCGAGTTCCTCGGGAACCGGATCCAGCGACGTCGCGAGCTCCCGGGCCCGCAGTGCGAGGGTCCAGAAGATCCGTTCAACCTCGGCTCGATGCTCGAGCGACATGTAGCCCAGGGTGAACAGGGTGAGGGCCTCGGCCCGCGCGCTCTCCGCGTCATGCCAGCATTCGAGGAGATGCTCCGCGTCGATCCTTCGCCACGCGTCGAAGAGATCGACGAGCGGACGGGCGGGTTCCTCGCCGTCCCGACCGCGAAGCCCTTCGAGATCCTCGGGGATTCGATGAGGTTCGAAGCGATTCGCCCCGAGGACGTCGAAGATCAGGACGCTCTGCTGCGCGACCATCGCCCGACCGCTCTCGGTCACGATGGTCGGATGCGGCACCTTGCGGTCGTCGCAGATCGACTGGATCCGGTGGACCACGGTCGAGGCGTACTCCTCGAGCGAATAGTTGCGGCTGAACGCGGAATTGGACTGGCTGCCGTCGTAGTCGACGCCGAGTCCCCCCCCGACGTCGATGAATTCCACCGCGGCCCCGAGCCGGTGGAGTTCGGTGTGGATCCGGGTCAGTTCGCCCACCCCCGCCGCCACCTGCCGGATGTCGTGCATCTGGCTCCCCATGTGACAGTGGAGCAGCTTCAGGCAGTCGAGCATGCCGCGATCACGGAGCAGGTCGACGGCGCGAAGCACCTCGGCGAGGGTCAGGCCGAACTTGGCCTTGATCCCGCTCGAACTCGCCCACCGGCCCGCGCCCTCGACGTTGAGATTCACGCGGATGCCGATGCGGGGTCGGACGTCGAGTCGTGCCGCGTGTCGCAACACGAGCCCGAGTTCCTCGAGACTCTCGATCACCGGGACGATCGTCCGCCCGAGTTTCGCCGCGAGCATCGCGAACTCGACGTAGCGATCCTCCTTGAAGCCGTTGCAGACCACCAGTCGATCGGGCTGTTCGACGGTCATCGCGAGCACTGCGAGCAGCTCGGGCTTCGATCCCACCTCGAAGCCGAATCCCATCTCGCCGCTGATCCGACCGACGTCCTCCACCACGCTTCGCTGCTGGTTCACCTTGACCGGATACACGCCGCGGTAGGCACCGCGATAGCCGTGCTGTTCGATCGCCCCGTCGAAGGCTCGACGCAGATCACCGAGGACCGTCTCGAGGACGTCACCGAAGTGAAAGAGCACCGGCGTGGAATACCCACGATCTCGAACGCCCTCGACGATCTCGAGCAGATCGACCTCGCGTCCGGGACGCCGGTCCGGTCGCACCGTCACGGTGCCACGCGGATTGATCGAGAAGAAACCGTCCGACCACGAATCGACCGCGAACCGGGCCGCGTTCTCCGCCACGGTTGCGGGGACGCCCACGACGGCGGCGGTCGGCTCCGTGTTCGTGATGAGCGACGACTTCGACAAACCCGGTCTCCAGTGCCTCGAATCGGGGCGACGAAGTGTACCGCCCGAAATGGTCGCTCAGCCGCTCGGTGATTCGTCATCCCGGAGACTGCGGGCGATGGATGCTTCGTGGACGGGCATGCTCGCTCGGTCCAGATGATCCTTCGCCGCATGAAACGCATCGGGATCCACGGATCGGGGATCCTCGCGGGCCTTGGAGATCAGGGACTGGAGGGCGACGAGGCCGGATTCGACCGACGCCGCCACGTCGGGGTCGACGTCTCCGCGAACCCGATCGAGGGCCTCGGTGATCCACTTCACATCGAGCGCCGCGTTGACCGCGAGATCGACGACGCGGTGGACCATCATGTCGTCCCGGGCGTGCGTCACGGAGTCGGCTTCGATCCGGTCCACTTCGTCGCGGGTCAGGCCGTTGCTGGGGACGACCTGCACCCGGGCGCGTCGACCACTTCGCCGCTCGACCGCGTCGACGCCGAGCACCCCGTTGGCATCGACGTTGAACGCGACCTCGATCTGAGGAATGCCGGCGGGCATCGGCGGCAGTCCCCGGAGTTCGAAGCGGGCGAGGCTCCGGCAGTCCGCGACCATCTCCCGCTCGCCCTGCACGACGTGCAGGCCGACGTTCAGCTGACCGTCCACGCTGGTCGAGAACATCTCGACCGAACGGGTCGGGACCATCGTGTTCCGCACCACCAGTTTCGCGACGGCGCCGCCCGCGGTCTCGAGTCCCAGGCTCAGTGGAATCACGTCGAGCAGGAGCGCGTCGCGTCGGGTGCCGGCGAGGATCGAACCCTGGACCGCGGCGCCGAGGGCGATCACGCGGTCCGGATCGAGGGCCACGTAGGCCGGCCGATCGAACCAGGACTCGACGGCTTTCCGGATCATCGGCATTCGCGTGGATCCACCGACCAGCACCACCCGGTCGATCGAGGCACGCTCGAGTCCCGCGTCCTTGAGCGCGCGGGCGCACGCGTCCAGCGTGCGATCGACCAGTGGACGTGCGGCGGTCTCGAAGCCGGCGCGTTCGAACGTCCGATCGAGATCGGGCACCAGCCCGCGACCGTCGAGTCGGATCCGGGTCGCCGCGGCGTCGCTGAGGGCGATCTTGGCCCGCGAGCCCACCGCCCGGAGCACTGCGAGTCGACGAGCCCGACGTTCCGGATCGGGCTCCGCCATCGCCTCTTCATGGAGATTCCCGACCAGCACGCGATCGAAGTCGTCGCCACCGAGATGGGTGTCCCCCGCGGTGGCGAGCACCCGGAAGATCGCCTCGCCGCCCGGGGAGGACGGGTCCGCGGGCATGACCTCGAGCACCGTGACATCGAAGGTTCCGCCGCCGAGGTCGTAGACGACGATCGTCTCGGCGTCACCGCGGCCACCGATGCCGTAGGCAAGTGCCGCTGCGGTCGGTTCATTCAGGATCCGCACCACGTCGATTCCCGCGATCCGCCCGGCATCCCGGGTCGCCTGCCGCTGGGCGTCGTCGAAGTAGGCGGGAACCGTGATCACCGCCCGCCGGACCGCAACGCCGAGGGCTTCCGAAGCGCGATCACGCAGATGCGCCAGCAGGTCGGCGGAAATCTCCTCGGGGCTCCGAACGCGGCCGTCGATCTCGACGCCGGCGAGGCCGCGAGCGTTGGGGACCACCCGGTAGGGCGACGCCTCGGCGTCGTCGCGACGATCATCGAATCGGCGGCCCATGTACCGCTTCACGCTGTAGACCGTTCGCGTCGCATGGTCCTCGAGTCCGGCAGCGGCCTCGGGACCGACGGCCTCCACCACGTCGCCTCGGTACCGGACCATGGAGGGAACCAGGCCGGTCTCGGATGAAGGTGAACCCTCGATCAGCCCACGGTCGAGATCCAGGATTCTGGGACCAGCGGCGTCGGCGAAGGCGACGAGTGAATTGGTGGTGCCGAGATCGATTCCGACGATCGGATCGTCCGGAATGCTCGTGCGGTCGGTCTCGGACTCGACCTGTGACTTCGAGGATGGAGGTTCGCCGGACATTCCGGCAGTGTACGAATCCGACGGAGTCCGGGCTCGTCCTTCGCCCGGGTCGCCCCCCGGTCGTCGGCCGATCTGGAACAGGAACGACCGATGATGGACTGCCCCCGATCCCTCGGGAATCGACTCGAACGGAATTCATTCGGCGTCGCGACGCCACGATCAGGCCCCCCCGGTCCGGTTCGGGCCGAGGGAGCCTGATCGGCGCCGGGTCAATCGCCTTCGATCAGCGCTCGCACGTTCGTATCGATCTCATCCGACCCGTCCGAACCGTCGACGGCCGCGACCATGGTCGGTCCGGTGAGCCGGCTCGCGAGGGTCGCGAGCCTTTGCCGGATTCGAGTCCGGCTCGCCTCGATTTCGGCGATGAGACTCGGGTCGGGAGCACATTCGGAAGTTGTTTCCCCGATCCGATCGACTGCAGGAGTCGGATTCGGGACTGCAGAGTTGCTGGAGTTTTTTGACACCTCGGTATTTCCAATTGTTGATGGTGGTGACATTTACGCCGAGAGCTTCAGCTGCCTGCTCATAACTCAGCCCCCGACACACGATTAATCGAACCGCCGCCTGCTCGTTGTCCGTCAGGTTTCGCAGGGCTGCCGCAAGCATCCCCGCGTGGACTCGAGTGATGCCCGAGCTCCCGACTCCCGCTTCCGCTCGTCGATCGGCTCGTACTTCGAACCGACCTTCTTCTTCCGCGGCGGGCCGACGCCCGCCCTGGCGGCCGATCGCCTCGAGCATTCGCCGCGAACGCCGCTCCTGGTGATACCCCTTGCGAACGAGGTTTTCACCCACCCGAAAGAGGTAACTCACCGAGATCTCGCGCGTTTCGAGATTTTCCAGACGAAGGAGCCGAAAAAACACCTCCTG
>NYSY01000078.1 GCA_002683215.1 Planctomycetaceae bacterium | reverse complement strand
TCGTCGCCAACGCCGATCGTGACCATCTCGATTCATGCGACCCACTCGCCGGTGAGTGGCGGCGGATGCGTCAGACGATCGCGGTCTTTCCGTTTCCGCATGGGGATCGCGGTCCGCTGGCAGAGGCTCTGTTTCGCGACGAAATCGAGTACTCGGCGGAGAACATCGCGGCGGAATCCGNTTGCCGGTGGATCGTNGANNAGCGACTCGAGCCGTTGTTCGAGATNGCGCNCGAACGGNCTGAAGNCGGGNCGGTCGAGATCGANACGGGAGGTCCGGCGTCGCCGAATCCAANNCCGGTGGAGTCCTGGGGGAGNGCTTTCCTTCGACGCCTGAAAGGCCGTTCGGCTCAGGTGGCGGCCGATCGAGTGNNGATCGGATCTGGAATGCTGTGGACGACCANCGGCGGTGTTCGAGTGCAGTCGGAGTGCGTCACGTCGATCTTCCATGAAGCGGGTTCGACCGATCGAATCGACGTCCGAGTCATCAGTGATCGGCGAACGGTCAGGTTTCGGTTCGACTCCAGAAACGATCCGCGATTCCTCGCCTTCTGGTCTCGGTGGCGAGCGGAGCCTTCTTCGGATCGCGCGTCATCCACGCCCGCGTGAGCGAACGGCGGCGATCGATTTCAGCATCTGACGCTCGACGAGCCAGGTCGGCGTCACGGCGAGCACCGACCGCAGGATCTTGTTGACCGCACCGGTGACCACGACCGGTCGGTTGCGTTCGCAGGCTCGCCAGCCTTCCGCGACGACCTCATCCCGATTCTGCCACATCCACTTCGGCATCTTGTCGGCGAGGTCCGCGATGCCGAGCCGCGCATGGAACTCGGTGTGGGTGTAGCCGGGNCAGANCGCGGTCACGTGGACGCCGGTNCCGCGGACCGCNCCCCGCATGCCACGGCTGGTCGAGACCATCTGGGCCTTGACCCCCGAATACAGGCTGCCGGGAGATTCCGGGGCNAAGGCCGCGAGCGAGGCGATGTTCGCGACCCGNCCCCAACCTCGTTCGACCATCGGCGGCATGGCGAGCTTCATCANATGAAGCCATGCCACGCTCATCACCTCCATGAAGTCGGCCACTTCCCGCCACTCCTGGGTGAGGAGCGTCTTCCGGAGTCCGAGTCCCGCATTGTTCACGAGCACGTCGATCTCGATCTCGTCCCGGGCGAGTTCGTAGAAGATCCGACGCGGCGATTCGGGGTCCGAAAGATCCGCGGGGATCACCCGGCAGTCGACATNGTGCCGCTCCTGGATTCGTTCGGCGACTTCGCGCAACACCTCCAGCCTTCGGGCGGTGAGGACCAGGTCGTATCCGCGTGCGGCCAGATGTTCGGCGAAGGCTTCGCCGATGCCGGCGCTGGCCCCGGTCACCAGCGCGGTTCGTCGAGGGGATGGGGAGGCATCCGGCATTGGAGTGGGCTCTGGTGGAGTGGTCGGAATTCAGAGGACGAAGCGACCGAGATCGTCGTCGGAAAGGGCGGGTTCGACCCGGGCACGGACGAATGTGCCGTCGACGGTCGTCGATCGATCGCCGCGAGCGACCCGATCGGAGGCGTCGAACGCGATTTCCTCGAACGTCCGCTCGATCACCGTCATGAGCCGTCGGGCGCCGATGTTCTCGAGGCGTTCGTTGGCGTCGGCGGCGAGTTCGGCCATCGCTNCGACCGCGTCGTCGGTGACTTCGACGCCCAGTCCGTCGGCGGCCAGGAGGTGGATCTGCTGGGCGACCAGATTGTGTTCGGGCTCGACGAGAATGCGTTGGAAATCCTTCGCGGTGAGACCTTCGAGTTCGACGCGAATGGGGAATCGCCCCTGCAGCTCCGGCATGAGGTCGCTGACCGACACGTCGTGGAAGGCGCCGGCGGCGATGAACAGGATCCCATCCGTCTTCACCACGCCATGGCGGGTCGTGACCGGACTTCCTTCGACGATGGGAAGCAGATCCCGTTGCACGCCCTGCCGACTCACATCGCCGCCCTGGCGACGTTCGCTCGCCGCGATCTTGTCGATCTCGTCGATGAAGACGATGCCGTCGAGCTCCGTCCGTTCGATGGCCGCCTCGAGCGCCCGGTCGGCGTCGATCAGCGGTTCGATCTCCTGTTCGACGAGGATTTCGAAGGCCCGCGGGACCTTCAGCCGTCGCCGCTGGGTCTTCGCGGGCATGATCGATTCGAGCATCGACCCCAGTCCGCCCATGGTCGGATCCGTCGGATCCTGCCCGGCCCCCGCCATCGGAATCGTGGGCTTCTCCTGGATCGTGATCTCGACCTCCTGGTCGTCGAAACTTCCGGAATCGAATTTCTCGCGGAGTCGGGCCCGGACCCGTTCGTGCGGCGAAGGTGTCGCATCAGACGCCGGCAGATCCGGATCACCGTCGACATCCTCGCCCGCGGTGTCAGCCGGAGATTCGGGCCGTTCTCCGAGCAGGATCGAGATCAATCGGTCCTTCGCCAGCGCTTCGGCCCGATCTCGAACCTGTTCGGCCTGCTCCTGCCGCACCATCCGGATCGCGACTTCGAGGAGATCCCGGATCATCGATTCGACGTCCCGGCCGACGTAGCCCACCTCGGTGAACTTCGTCGCCTCGACCTTCACGAACGGCGCTCCCACGAGGGTGGCGAGTCGGCGGGCGATCTCGGTCTTGCCCACGCCCGTCGGCCCGAGCATGATCATGTTTCGCGGAACCACCTCCACCGCGATCTCCCGCGGGAGCTGCCGCCGGCGCCNGNGGTTGCGGATCGCCACCGCGACCGCCCGCTTGGCGTCGTGCTGGCCGATGATGTGCCGGTCCAGCGCAGCGACGATCGCGGTCGGCGTCAGATCCGCCCCGGCGTGGTCGGGGGTGGTCGGTTCGGGTTCGCTTTGCTCGGAATCGTTCATGACGGGATATCGTAGAAGACAAATCAGGAGCGGGAACCGCTTCAACCACGTTCAGGAGCCGATTCATGCATGCCATCCTTCGATCCCTTCCCATACTCGCGCTCACCGTGACCGCGGTCTTCGCGCTGGGATGTGAGGGCGTCCCCGACGCGGATGCCTCGATCCTCGAGATCCGGGCGGCGTCGATCGATCCCATGGATGGATGGACGGAATCCGATGCGGTCATCGGTGGATCGCGGGTCTGGATCTCGCCCGACATCACGGTGGACGCATCGATGGTCCTGCTCGCCGAGCCGATCAAGGACGGGAGCGGTCGGAACGCGGTCCTGGTCGACCTCGACGACGCGGGCACGGAAGCGCTTCGCCGCCTCACCACGGCATGGATCTCGAGGCCGGTCGCGGTCTTCATCGACGGTCGGATCGTGACCACCCCGATCCTCCAGTCCGAGCTGTCTCGGAAGTTCGTGGTCGCCAGCGCCGAGATCACCGAGGAACAGGCCGAGGATCTCGCCCGACGGCTCCGCGATCAGGACTGAATCCACTTCGGGTCGGCCATCTCGTACCATCTTGGACATGGCAACCCTGTCCTACCGAACCGCGGGCGAGTCGCACGGGCCGGCCGTGGTCTCGCTCATCGAGGGGCTTCCCGCCGGGATCCCCGTGGATCTGGAATTCATCGACGCGGAGCTGGTCCGCCGTCAGGGCGGCTACGGTCGCGGCGGCCGGCAGCGCATCGAGACCGACCACGCCCAGTTTCTCGGTGGGGTTCGACGCGGCCGGACCACCGGCGCGCCCATCGCGCTCCTCGTTCCGAACAAGGACAGCCGGCTCGACGACCTTGAACGAACGCCACCGGTGGAGCGGCCACGTCCCGGTCACGCCGACCTCGCGGGCAGCATCAAGTGGCTGACCCCGGATTGTCGTGAGACGTTGGAGCGTGCCAGTGCCCGGGAGACGGCGGGGCGGACCGCGATGGGGGCGCTGGCGAGATCGTTCCTGCGGGAGGTCGGTATCGAGCTCTTCGGCTTCGTCCGCGGCGGCGGTCCGGATCCCGAGGCGATGTCCGCGATCGAAGTGACGGAATCGAATTGGAAGTCCCTCCGCGACGCACGCGACGCGAGCGCCGTCTACATGCCCGACCACGAGGCCAGCGAACGAATGATCGCCTCGATCCGTCAGGCCAAGATCGACAAGGACACCGTCGGCGGCTTCGTCGAGGTCCATGCCTTCGGCTGTCCCCCCGGCCTCGGTTCCTGCGTTCAGTGGGACGAGCGTCTCGACTCCCGGATCGCGGGGGCGATCATGGGCATCCAGGCGTTCAAGGCGGTCGAGATCGGCCTGGGAACCGAATGTGCGAATCGAAACGGATCCCAGGTCCACGACCCGATTCACTTCGATGCCTCGAAGACGGAAGACGCCCACCTCGGATTCACCCGCCCGAGCAACAATGCGGGCGGCCTCGAAGGCGGCATGACCAATGGAATGCCGGTCGTGGTCCGGGGGACGATGAAGCCGATCTCGACGCTGCTCCGGGGGCTGCCGAGTGTGAACCTCGTCAGTCGGGCCCCGGAGGAGAGCCAGTACGAACGGAGCGACGTGAGTGCGATCGCGGCCGCGAGCGTGGTCGCGGAGAACGTGGTCGCGCTGGAGATCGCCCGGGCGGTGCGAGAGAAGTTCGGTGGCGATTCGATGGCCGAAGTCCGATCGCAGTTCGCGTCGTACCTCGAACTCGCGCGAGCCCTGCCGAAGTCCGATTGAGGTCCACGAGGCCTTCGCCTGGAGTTCTTCGCGATGGACGCCGAACCGAATCCGATCGACGTGACCAACGCCGAACGCTTGGTGGTGGAGGCGCTGCTGGCATCGCACTGGGAGGCGGGTGGCGGAATCTCGCGTCTCCCGGGGGAGAACCTCAATCTTCTGGTGCGATTCGAAGACGGACGCCGGTCGGTGCTCAAGATCACCGCCGATGATTCCGCCGACGTCGAGTTGGAGGAGGCGGTGCTGGACACCCTCGACGCCGCCGGAATCGCGGTCCCTTCGGTGGTTCCCGATCGGGCGGGGGCGCGAATCGTGCGTTTCGATCTGAACGGCGCCGACGCCACCGCCCGCATGCAGCGGTTCCTGCCCGGCTCCGCATGGAGAGATGCGGACGCCACCCCGGCGCTCGGTCGATCGATCGGTCGGATGCTCGCCGAGGTTCATGCGGCGCTGGCCGGCTTCACGCACGCGGGATCGGACCGATCGCATGCCTGGGACGTCGCGACCTGCAGCACGCATCGGCCTTCGATCGCGCACGTCGAGTCGAAGTCGAGACGAACGATTCTCGAGATGGTCATGCAGGAGCAGGCCGCGATCGTCGAACCACTGATCGCGAAGTGTCCTCGCGGCATGCTGCACGGCGACGCGAACGACGAGAACATCCTGGTGGAAGGCGATCGAGTCGCGGGCCTGATCGACTTCGGCGATACGTTGCGGGGGGCACTGGTCCAGGATCTCGGAATCACGCTCGCCTACGCGGCCCAGCACGGGGCCGAACCGAACCTCGATCTCGCGGCGTCGATCGTCTCCGGGTATCACGACTTCCGGCCCTTGCTCGAGGAAGAGCAGCAACTGCTCTTCCCTTTGCTTCGGTCCCGTCTGGCGACCAGCGCGCTCATCGGCGCCGCTCGCCGAGCGGAATCACCCGAGCATGCCACCTGGTACTCGCACGAGGAGACGACCTGGCGCACGCTCGACGCGATGGGGACCATCACGCCGGGCGAGGGCAGGTCGATGTTGTGCCGCGAGATCGGGACGGCCCCCGGTCGGGACCGGGGAAACGAGGCGTCGCTGCTCGTGCGGCGTCGCGCGATCACGGGATCGAACCTCTCCGTCAGCTACGACGAGCCCCTGCACATCGTCGAGGGCCGTGGGCGGTATCTGATCGCCGCGAACGGTCGCCCGTACCTCGATCTGGTGAACAACGTCTGTCACGTCGGTCACTGTCATCCGCGTGTGGTCGAGGCGATTTCGACGCAGGCGGCGACCCTCAACACCAACACGCGCTACCTCAACGAAGGCTTCGTCGAGTACGCCGAGATGCTCGCGTCCCGCCTCCCCGATCCGCTGGACACGGTCTTTCTCGTGAATTCCGGCTCGGAGGCGAACGAGCTCGCCCTGCGGATCGCACGGGCCGCGACCGGATCGAAGGATGCGCTGGTGATCGACGGCGCCTATCACGGCCATGCCGGCAATTGCGTTCAGATGAGTCCGTACAAGTTCAATGGTCCGGGTGGCGGGGGTCGACCCGAGTGGGTGCACGTGGCGCCGGCCCCCGATCGGTATCGAGGGATGATTCGCGGCGACGGCGACGACGTCGGTGCGGCGTATGCCCTCGAACTCGCGGCCACCGTCGGTGAGGCCTGCGCCGCGGGACGCTCCATCGCCGCGTTCTTCGCGGAGCCGATTCTCTCTTGTGGCGGTCAGATCCCGCTTCCCAGCGGATACCTCGCGGCCGCATTCAAGCACGTGCGAAACGCGGGGGGACTCTGCGTCGCGGACGAGGTCCAGGTCGGGTTCGGCCGGGTCGGTGATGCGTTCTGGGGATTCGAACTCGACGCCGCCGACGGTGGCGACGCCGTGGTCCCCGACATCGTGGTGATGGGAAAACCGATCGGGAACGGCCACCCGATGGGTGCGGTGGTCACGACGCGTGCGATCGCGGACTCGTTCGCCAACGGGATGGAGTTCTTTTCGACGTTCGGCGGGAACCCGGTGAGTTGTGCGGCGGGGAAGGCCGTCCTGGAAGTGATTGACGACGAGGGGTTGCAATCGCATGCGGCCACGCTTGGAAATCGGTTTCTCGAGGGCCTTCGAGATCTTCAGTCCCGGCACGAATTCATCGGCGATGTTCGCGGTCGGGGGCTGTTTCTCGGCATCGAATTCGTTCGGGATCGAACCGGCCGGGTGCCTGCGGCGGACGTAGCCGATACCGTGGCACAGTCGATGAAGCGAAACGGCGTGCTCCTTTCCACCGACGGACCGGAGCACAACGTGATCAAGATCAAGCCACCGATGGTCATCGAGGCCGAGGACGTGGAGATGACGATCCGGCTGCTGGACGATGTCCTGCGAACGGTGACCGCGTGAAGGAGGGTCATGCGGCCGACGTGTCGACCGCCTGATCCTCGAAGTTCGTTTCGCAGCGGAGATTCCGCAGGGCCGAACAAACACGGAGAGCAACCATGACCATCACCGTCGCGAGCCTTTCGATCTGCTTCGTTCTTCAGACCACGGGCGATCCTTCGCGTTTCGCGCCGCCGACGCCGATCCGGGCGGGGGACGCGATCATCGACGTCACCACCGGTCATGCGGCGCCCTACGTGCTCGACTTCGACGGCGACGGCGTTCGCGATCTCCTGGTGGGCGAATTCGGCGCCGAGCCGTTCGTGGGCGAGACCACGGCCGCGGCCGGTCCCGGCCATCCCTTGGTCGCGGGGAAGCTTCGTTTCTATCCCAACCACGGAACCGACCACGAACCTCGTTACGAGGACTTCACCTACGTCCGGGCGGGTGAACGCGATGCACAGGTTCCGATCACCTGCTGTGTTAGTTTCGTCCCGCAGTTCATCGATTTCACCGGTGACGGAATCGACGATCTCGTCTCCGGTTCCTATCCCGGAGACATCTACTTCTTCACCGGGAAAGGCGGCGGTGAATTCGAGACGCCGGTCCTTCAGCGAAACCTCGATGGCGGTCCGGCCCACGCCACCAAGATCCACAAGGGCGAGCGGCATCCCGTGCATTCCGTCACCGCCGAACTCCACGACATGGACGGGGACGGCGATCTCGACCTGGTGGTGGGATCGCGACTCGATGGCTGCCACATGATCGAGAACGTCGGCACCGATGACCGGATGATCTGGGCGGCATCAAGCACGCGGATGACGACCGACGGGGGCGCCCCGATCGGTGGCTGGGACTACGGATCCAACGTTCACTTCGCGGACTGGGACGGTGACGGCACCAGCGACATCGTGGTGGGTTCGGAAGATGGTGGCGTGTTCTGGCACCGGAACATCGGTCGGGAGGACACGCCGACCTTCGATGCCATGCGGGTGCTGATTCCCAAGATGCCGATGGGCGAGAAGTTTCTCAAGCTTGCTTCACCGATGGGCCCGTGCTGGCGGGTCAAGGTGCATGTCGTCGACTACGACGGTGACGGGTTCCGGGATCTTCTGGTGGGTGACTTCGGGGCTCGTCATACCCGTCGCCGCACGCTTGATGTCGATGAGAAGGCGGAGGTCCGGTCGCTCGACGAGGAAATGGACGCCTTGTTCGCAAAGCAGAAGTTCGACGCCGAGGATGAAGCGCGACTCGAGGCGATTCAGGATCGCATGGGGGAACTGGAGACCCACGACGACCACACCACCGGCTACGTGTGGTTCTTTCGTCGACTGCCTTCTGCGACCGTCCCGGGAATCCCGACCCCGACTCCGGCCGTGGCGGATCGAGCCGGCGGCGACGATGCCGTCCGGCTTCGTGCTCACGGCGACCGCCTCGAGGTCGATCGCTCCTTTCCGGTCACGGTCGTGATCACGGTTCCGGATGGATGGGCGGCGACCGGCAACCGGGACGCGGTCGCCGCCGCCGGCGTGGTGGGCCTGCCGGCATCCATCGAATGGACGCTGCCCGAAGGTTGCCGGATCGCGCGTTGCACCTGGCAGGATGCGGATCACGACGCCCTCTACGAGAGCACCTTCGCGGTCGAGGTGGTCATCGACGCAACAGACCTCGTGGATCCCGAGCGATCTCGCCGCGAGTCGATCGTGGCCAGGGTCAGGTACCAGCGGTGCGACAAGAAGAGCGGCGTCTGCATCCTTGAATCGGATGAGATCCGGATGCCGGTTTCAATCGACGGTTGACGACCCTGTCGTGTCGCCGGCGGCACGCCGGCAGTTCGGTGGCGTCACGGAAGCTCGCGGATCCGCAGACCCCGGAAATCGATCGGTGAACCTTCGCTCTCGAGCGCGAGATATCCGGTCGCGGGGGAGCACTGGTTCCCGCCGGAGACTTCGACGCCGTTCACCCAGAGGCGGACCTCGCCGTTGATCGCCCGGATGTAGTAGTGGTTCCATTCGCCGGTGTCCCGCGTCGTCTCCTGCGTGGGGAAGCTTCGCCGCTTGTTCGGGGCCATCGGGGCGAAGGGCTCCATGGTCGACCCGCCGACCGGGAAGACGTCGCCGTGGCAGGTGAACCAGTTGGCCTTGTTGCCACCCTTTTCGTACGCGGCCTTGTAGCCGAGATCGAGCACCTGGACTTCGATCCCCTCGGGGAGCCCGGGGCCCTTCAGCCGGTCCATCGACTCGATCGGCGACCAGAGAAAGATGCCGGAATTTCCGGCGTCCCGAAGATGTCGCCATTCGCAGACGAGTTCGAAGTTCGTGTACGGCTTCACGGATCGGGTGACGCTGACCGGATCCCCGGTGCACTTCACCGCGTTTCCATCCCATGACCAGGTGTCGAGCTTGCCGTTGACGTTCTGGAAGTCGGCTTCGCCGAGATCACGAAAGCCGGGTTCGGTCCCGTCGATGATCGCTCGGGTGGTGGCCCCGACGGGATCGTCCGAGACGGCGACCCGTATCGCGGCGGCCGGCTCGCTCGGGCGTTCCTGGGCGGTCGCGGAAACCGCGAGGACCGTCGTGGCAAGGAGGAGGGGAGTGGAAAATCGGCGCATCGCGGGTTCCTCTCGGTCGCGTGTGAAGGAAAGTTGCATCCTGTTCGTTGTACCAACTGACGATGCGGCGAAGCGGCGATCGATGGGATTCGAATCGCCGTTCGAGGTGGGTCATGAATTTCGGACCGGCCGCCCATGCGAAAAAGCCGCAGGTGCGATTCCAGCGGTGGGAAAAAGGACGCGGATCGTTGCCGCACGAGAACGATGATTATCGGGCTTCACGGTTGATCGCACGCACGGTGATCGGGGGCTCGGCCAGCGTCGAGCCGGCGGTCAGACCTCGAAGCGGTCCGTGATGAGGTCGCGAATCGCCCGTCGAACGTGCTGGCGGCAGCGGGTTTCCAGACTGAGGGTCATGGAATCGTCGTGGGTGGCGATCGCATTCGCCAGGGCGGCGGCACCGGCCTGAATCAGCGGGGTCCGGGGTACCCGGTAGGGTCGCTGCTTCGCCATCCAGAACGCCGTGGAGGTGACGATCTCGAAATGGTCATCGACGGTGGGAGTGGCCATGAACCCGGTTTCGCCGAGAACGACTTTCCGATGCAGGTCCGCGGTCGGTGACCTCGACTTCGGCCACAAAACCGGTTTTCGGGCTCCGGAGATGGTCGGTCGCGGTCGGGAAGTCCCGCCCTATCCATCGAGCCCCGGATCTGGGAATCTACGAACGGGCCGGCGGCAGTCGCCCGGCCCGGATCTCGTCGCCCCGACCGGAGTCATCCATGTTCCCTGTCCGAAATCGGTCATTCGTCGTTCCGATGATGTTTCTTCTGATCGGTTCGGTGGTGGTTGCGAACCCGACGAAGGCGGTCGGCGACGATCTCAAGAAGCCGGCGTCCTGGGACGAGTTCGCCGCGTATGTCGTCGATGGCGGCGATCTCGGCCTGTGGGAGAGTTCCGGCGTCACCACCGACGTCTGGAAGACCCTGCCCGCGGGGATCCGGTACCGCTATCGAGCGCAGGTGAGCCTCGACGAATCCGGGCGACAGGTGGTGCGGACGTTCACCTACGTCGACGAGCAGGGCAAGCTGTTGTCTTCCGGCTCGGAGACGATCGTCTGGGACGCGAAGTCCGGCACCCCGATCAAGACGTTGAGCGGCTTCGACGAGGATCGTTCCTGGGCGGATTCCGGCCGCATGGTCGGATACGACGACTCGAGGACGGTCTTTTCCTCCGAGGAGACGGGCGGCGGCGAGACGTATGAACTGCTGACGACCGTCGAACGCACCGGCGAGAACACGCGACGGCGAACCGTCGCCCGGGCGGACGGAAGGAAGAAGCCCTTCGTCCAGGAGTTCACGCGGGTGAATCACCTCGTCGAGGCGTTCGCCGGCTGGGACCCCACCGGCACCTGGGCGACGGACATGGACGGCGTGACCTTCGTGAGCGAATCACGCTGGAGCGCGGATCGGCGTTGCGTGACGACCACCGAAGGCGTCCGGCTTCCCGACGGCTCGTTGAACGTGACCGGCAACGGCATCATGTGGTTCGATCTCGACGCGCGGGTCATCCGTCAGAAGTACGTGACGAGCATGGGCATGGCGCTCGACGGCGAGGTGGCGAAGGTGTCGAAGGATCGGTTCGAAATGCGATACACCGGCGTCGATTCCGCGGGGGTCGCCCTCCACGCGATCATCACCAGCACGCTCGAAGGTGATCGACGGACCTCCACCTTCAGCGACATGACCTACGACGGTCGGGCCCGCACGCCGGCGTGGGCGCAGGCGCCGATGGTCGCGAAGCTCGAGCGCAGGTGATCGGCGCCGATCAGACGGTCCAGTAGCCGAAGAGCAGCCCGAGGTCGGCGCCGTCGACCGCGCCGTCACCATTGAGATCGCCCGGGCAGTCGGGTGTCGGGCAGACCCCCCAGCCGACGATCAGCAGACCGAGATCCGCGCCGCCGACGGCGCCGTCCCCGTTCAGATCACCGGGAACGCCGGCCGGCTCGCAGTCCGTCGAGTCGGCGTCGATCGTCACCAGGCCGCCGGACGGCACGCAGCCGGAGACGCCGTCGCTGAAGGTGACGGTGATCGGCTCCAGGCCCGGGTTCCAGGCGATCCGGGTCCGGACACCGTCCTTCTGGAACACCGCGAAGTGGGGGGTGTCGGCGGTCACCGTGGGATCCACCCGGCCCCAGGCGGCGAGGGACGAGAGCCAATGCCGGGTGTGGGGCCGCGAACTTCCCCCTTCGGGGGAATACGACCGCGTTTCGAACTCGTTCATCGCACCGACCGGATCGCCGAGCGCCCAGCCGCTCCAGAGCGTGTCCTGCCACATGGTGGGTACGCCGCCGTTCCGCTGCAGCAGGTAGAGGTGGTTCCGTCGCATCACGTTCGGCCAGCGACCGAGATGTAGCGAGCCGGTGGTGATCGGGAGCAGGTTGATCCCGTGGATCTCCTCGGGATTGGCGGTCCACCAGGTCGCGTAGTCGCCGCCGTTGCTCCAGACGATGCCGACCAGGGGGTGCGGGTAGTTCTCGGGGAAGACCGCATCGTCCGCGTCGAACCAGTACTGGGCGATGGCCTCGGACTCGACCGCATGCAGGTAGATCCCGAGGTCTCGGATCTCGTCATCGCCGACGATCGCGCCCCAGAGAGCGACCGCGGCGGAGAAGTTGATCGACTCCGAGGAGGACTCCTGGTTGTTCCCGTTGCCGAAGGCGCCGTGCCCGGAGGCGTGGGCGTGTCCCGCGTAGGGATCGAAGTTGCGCAGGAACGGGAAGCGATCGTCGGACCGATCCCAGTTCGCGGCGTCGCGGATGAGCAGTTCCACCGCGCCGCCCCAGTCCGCGGCCCAGGCGGGATCGCGTTCGGCGATCGCGGCCGCGGCTCGGATGAGGTAGCCGTAGTGGAAGTGGTGATCGTTCAGCTGGTAGGTCGATCCATACGCGTCCGGATAGCCGAACACCGATCCCCACGCCGACTGGTAGGCGAGAAACCGGTCGTCGTCGGCCCCGGCCACGTCGAACCAGTCCTCGAGTTCGGACTTCATCTCGGCGAGCAGACGGTCCGCAGCGGGTTCGTCGTCGAGCTGTTCGGCGATCGGAAGCAGCATCGCCGCGCGTCCGAGCTGCTTGCCGTTCCAGTAGGTGTCGCTTCCCCCGATCAGATCGGGGGCGGCCAGCACTTCGGCCATCTCCTCCGCGAGTCGGGTCGGATCCGACTGCCCGAGGTCCGGGAGATTCGGAAGCAGGCCGTTGAAGGGATGTCGGACCGTGAAGCTCGCGGTCGGGACGAGTTTCATCTCGCCGCGGCTGGTCGGCAGGCTGGCGGGGAGATACGACGCGGGTTCGATCTCGGCGTGAAGCCACTGGTGGCGGAAGAGCGCGACGATCGGCGTCGCCTTCGTGCCCGGTTCCAGAATGAACTCGAAGGTGGCGCGTACCGCGGCGGTCTCGGCGTCGTACGACCAGGAGGCGCGGGAGTCGATCACCCGGGCATCCGCGGCCGCGAGGAACATCGTCCGTATCTCCGCCGTCGCATCAGGGAGGCAGGCCACCGCGAAGGTGTCGTTCGGCACGAGCTGATCGGTGATCAGGACGCCGTTGGTGTACTGCCAGGTCCGCCCTGGGGAGGCATAGGCGGCGTAGACGTCGCCCGCGATCCGGAAGCACGCCTCCCGCCCGGCGATTTCGATCAGCTCGAAGCCGAGCGAAGTCCTCGGGTCGATGACCGGTCGACCGCCATCGCTCTTCGCGTACACGAACGGCATGCCGTGTCCGAATGTCGCCTCGAGGGTGCGGCCGCCCCCGCTCCACCGCGGGGTCACCGTCCAGTCGCCCACCGCGGCGACCGCGAAGTCGCCACCGGTCAGTCCGCCGGTGGTGATCCGCATCGGCGCGTTGTCGTAGCCGAAGGGGGTGGCGAAGGCGAAGGCGGTGTTGATCGCCTCGGGCGGTCGACCGAGGAGGAGTCCATCGGGCGATGCCTGCAAGGCGAGCGGCAGCGGGAACATCGGGTTTCCGTACGGATTGCCCGGATACCGCTCCCAGAAGATCGAGGAGCACCAGTCGGCGGTGGAGGCGTGACCTTCGAAGTCCGCGGTGACGTTCGGCACGACCGGATCGCCGGCATCGTCGCAGGGGACGCCGCGCCCTTCGGGCACCGAGGCGTACCAGCTCGCAGCGCCGTGCTCGACGATGTCCTGCCCGCCGGCGAGGTTCGCGATTGGCAGAAGTCCGAATGCGATGGCGAGGGCCGCGGTGCGGGCGCGGCGATCGGGGCGGTTCGGCGAGGTCGGGGGTACTTCGGGCAAGGGTCGAAACTCCGAGTTTCCGGATCTTGGAATGGCGGCATCGGGGTGCGAAGACGCGGTCGCCCCGGAAGTATTGACGATAGAAGGGCAGGTGCCGTCCGAAGTACCGAAATCCCGCGATTCGAATCCAACATCACGGAGTCGGGAATCCGCATCTTCAAACCCGCGCACGCATTCGGAGGCATGGGTCCGGATGTAGACGAGGCCGGGGGGCGGCTGATCCCGATCATCCCGATGATCTTGCTGACCCCGCCGGCTGACCGCATCGCGGGCTCGGTTCCGGGGTTCGCGTTCAGGGCGTCTCGGTCGAGGGTGGTTCGGGCAGCGCGTCCGCGATCGCGGCGCTTCGGCACTCCGCCTCCATGAAGACGCGTTTCACGTCGGGGTGTGCCGACCGGATCTCGCGGGTGAGACGATCGATCGACTGCTCGACGTCGCCGGCCGGGAGTTCGTCCCGGAAGTCCACGCTCACATTGAGCAGGACGAAGTTCGGTCCCATGTGCAGGGTCAGCACTTCGTTGACGCTGACGATCGCGTCGACCTCGGCGGCTCGCGTCCGCACGTCGGCGATGAGTTCCGGGTCGGCGGCTTCACCGATCAGAAGCGACTTCGTCCGCACCGCCATCCACACCGCGGTGAAGGCGAGGATCACCCCG
>NYSY01000077.1 GCA_002683215.1 Planctomycetaceae bacterium | reverse complement strand
TCGCCGGTGCTGACCGCGGACTGGAACGCCGATTCGGACGATCGCTGGACCATCCCGCTCGGCGGCGGCATCGGCCGGATCATGCGATTCGGCTCGCAGCCGGTGAACATGCAGTTGCAGGGCTTCTACAACGTGGTCCGCCCGGAAGCGGCCGGCGAGTGGACGATTCGATTCCAGATCCAGTTGCTCTTCCCCACCAGCTGATCGGGGGGCGTCTTCGGGAGGCGATCAGGCCGGTGCCGAGGCGTTCGAAGCGCTGTTCAACGGCAGGCAGCGGCCGGGTTCACCCTCGTCCAGCAGCAGATGAAGTCGGATCCCGGTCCGGTGGAGATCGGCGACCGCCGGCGCGTCTCGCGTGAAGACGTGGAGCACCACGGCACCGGTGCAGCCGGTGGCCAGCGCCACGAGATCGCGGTTGGTGCGAAGCCAGGCTTCGGCGACCCGCATGGACTCCATCGCGGTGTGCCCGCAGAGCAGGTGCAGCCGCCCGTCCTGGTCGAGCCCGAATTCGACTTCCGGTGCGATCGGACAGCGAAAACGCGCGATGGAGACCCCATCGATCCACTTCGACCAGTTCGTCGCGTCCGCGGACCCGGGCGTCGCGGCGTTGACGACCGGCACGGAATCCACCGCCTCGGGCGTGGACGCGGGCGACGTTTCAATCACGGGAACCACTTCGGGTTCTGGCGAATCTTCGGGCGATCGGAACGCGGGCGCCCCGGCCCCACCGACCGGCGCCGGACTCAACCGGACCGGCCGAACTCCGGCTCGCTTCGCCGGCCTCGCGGGCTCCGAAGGAAAAAGCGGCTGCATTCCAATACCCGTACGACGTACCGGGCTCGGGCGGACGATCTTCGGTGCCGCATCGTGAATCGGTGATTCCTCGAAACCGGCGAGACGCAGCCCGGCATTCGGAATGCCCGGATCGCCCTCGGACGCGCGGGTCACGGGCTCCGCTTCCACGACCGGCAGATCCGACCCGGTAACGTCGAGCGAAGCGCGAATGGCCGTCACCACCTCATCGGCGGTCCGCCGGACCGATTCCTCGAACATGATTCGCTGGGACCCCTCCACCACGTCGAGCCGACGGACCGTCGCCACCACCGGAAGTGGACGATCGAGATGCCGACTCGCGGCTTCGGACAGCACGTCCGCCGCCCCACCGGCACGATCCTCGTCGGCGCCGACCACGACGAGACCGAGGTCGAGGGGGTGCTCCGCCGCGACGCGGGCGGCCGCGCTCTTCGCGAGGCGATACGCCTCGATCACCGCCGGCTGCTCCGCCGCGGTCAGGATGACGACTTCATCGGCACCGGCTCGAACCGCTTCCGCCGCATCCCGGTCGTCCACGCAGATCACCCAGCGTCGAGTTCCTTCGGCGATCCGTCCGGCCGCGGTGGCGAGATCGATCCCTTCAGATCGTTCCACGCGATTCGGTGATCGAAAGATCTCGATCGAGCAACGGCCACCCTCCAGCCGGACGAGCCCGGTGGATCCGTGCTCCTCCGCGACCCGGTCGGCGTACTGCGTGACCCAGAGCCCTGCCATCACCGGCAGGTGGCCGCAGATCGCGATGGTCAGCTTCGGCGCGGCAGGCGCCGCGACGGCCGCCGGCGTCCTCGCCGGCGAGGCATCTCTCTTCGAGGCGTCCGCCACCGGGTCGTCGCTCAAAAACAGATCGGTGAGTTCTTCAAAAGGGTCGCGGGCCGCATCCATGCTTCACGCTCCGGGGTTTTCAAACGAGCGACGCCGGATGACGTCGCGATCGATGTCACGTCGCAAGGGTACCACCACCTCCGGCGGTACCGAGGTCCACGAAGGTGGGCGACGCGGACGGCCCCCCCGCGGTCGCGGACGGGATCATCAGCACGCTCGCCGGCCGTCCATCGGGGCCTTCCGCCACATGCGGATTCGCAGGGTCGAGCATCGTGCGCCCATCCACCACGAGCCGGTAGCGAATCGAGCCCGAGACCGGAAGCTCGATCCCGACCCAGCGGCCGCCGTCGGGATGCCCTTCGATCGGTCGCAGGGGAAGCCCTGCTTCGTGCCACTGGTTGAAGTCGCCGGTGACCGCGATGTGACCACCAAGCATCGCCGGCTGGACGATCCGCACCCGGTTTCCATCCGGACGGGTCGCGGCCGTGGATCGTGCGTTGCCGCCGGGTCGAAGCCGACCGACGAGCTCGGCCGCCCGCCCGGAGATCTCGACTTCGCGGACCCCGGACTCGTCCCCGAGCGTGGGCGACGCGGCCACGGCTTCGGGACGATCCTCCAGGGACGGCGGCACTTCGGCCTCCGCTTCGGGCGGTTCGATCACGGCGGCCGATTCGGTCTCGATCCAGGCCGCGAGCCGCTGGTAGTCGGCGCTGGCCTCGGACTCCGGAGCATGTTCGATCACCGCACGACCGAACGCGGTCGCCTCCCGGATCTCCACGTGATCCCGGATCGGATGGGGTGAGACACCCGAGCCGAAGCGCTCCCGCAGCGCGTCCAGCAGGTCTCGGTCGAGCGTGCGCTCGGCATGCAGGAGATTCGGGACCAGTCGAGCCCGCATCGGTCGCCCGATCCGCGCGGCCATCGCCCGCAGGGTCGTCCACTGACGGTGGGCGCCCCGGGTGGCGAGAAACCCCGTCTCGACGGGCACGACGACCTCGTCGGCCGCCCGGAGGGCGTTGAAAGTCAGCATGCCGATGGTCGGAGGACAGTCGATCAGGCAGTAGTCCATCGTGTCCGCGAACGCTTCCACTCCCTGCTTCAACCGGCGGTCTCGGTCGCCGGCCTGCATGAGGCCGCCACCGGGCGCTTCCGCCCGGGCGAGTCGAACGGTGCTGGGAAGAAGTCGCAGACCGTAGGCGACCTCCCAGGTCATGCTCGCGACCTGAGACGGTGCGAGCGGATGTCCGGGAGGATCCAGGAGCAGGTCGATGGTGCTGTATTCGATCTCCTCGTCGGGTACGCCCAATGCCGCGGCACAGTGCCCCTGAGGATCCAGATCCACGAGCATGACCCGCCGCCCCATGGAGGCGAGCACGGCAGCGAGGTTGACGGCGGTCGTGGTCTTGCCGCAGCCGCCCTTCTGATTGACGATCGAGATGATCCGCATGGGGAACCGGTGCTCACGGGTGTTTTGGCCGAAGCGGCGTGGTGCCTCACGATGAGCAGCCCGCCCGGACTTCGAGGAGATCGACCGAGCGGCGGATTTCGCTCCAAACTTGAGCAATCGCAGGACTTCGGTCGGCCCCCTTCGGTCTCACCCGCCGTCGATGACCGCACCCCAGCCAGCCCGGACGACCGAGCCGCCGGGGTCGTCCAGCACCACCACGTCCCCGAGGGCTCGAGGGAGGACCAGCCGGATTCGGCCCTGGCTCGCCTTCTTGTCGACCCGCATCGCGGCCATCAACTCGTCGAGATCCTCCGTCCCGATCCCCGAAGCCCCGGTGGGCAGCCCGGCCGTACCGAGTACGGCCCTGATCCGATCTTCCATCACGGAACCGGACTGCAGCCCCGCGGCGACCGCGGCACGACAGGCCGCCACGAGTCCGATCGCCACCGCTTCTCCATGAGCCAGCCCCAGCTCGGTACGACTCTCGAGGGCATGGGCGTAGGTGTGACCGAGATTCAGGAGCGCCCGATCACCGGCTTCTCGCGGATCCCGCTCGACGATGCCGATCTTGACGCCGGCCGAGCGATCGATGAACCGGCTCAGCACTTCGGGATCGCGCCCGAGCACGGCGGGAAGTTCGCTCTCGAGCGACGACAGGGCGTCGGGACCATCGATGACGGCGTGCTTGACGCACTCGGCGAGCCCCGATCGAAACTCGCGATCGCCGAGGGTCCGAAGGACGTCGCAATCGCAGATCACGAGCCGCGCCGGCCAGAAAGCACCCACCAGGTTCTTGCCGAGCCCACCGCTCCGCAACCGCCGATTCACACCGGTCTTCCCGCCGATCGCGGCATCGACCATGCCGAGCAGCGTGGTGGGGCAAAGCACGAGATCGACACCTCGCATCCATCCGCTCGCCGCGTAGCCGACGACGTCGCACGCGATGCCTCCGCCCAGCCCGATGACCACCGAGCGACGATCGATCCCGGAATCGAGCATGTGATCCCAGAGCAGCTCGACGCCGGGCATCGACTTCGCGAGCTCGGACGCCTCCACGTTCGACGTCACCACCTCGCCGAGCCCTTCGAGCCCCGCGAGCAGCGACGGCAGGTGCGTCGTCTCGACCACTCCTTCCGGCCCCGGATCGACACCCACGAACGATCGGACGTCCGTCGATCGACCGATGGCCCCGGTGACCAGCTCGCCCGCCCTCGGAAGCAGGCCACGGCCCACCAGCACGGTGGTCGATCCTTGCTCGAACTCGAGTCGACGGCGATGCATGACGAAAGGCTCCGAAAGGTGGTGTCCAGCCGCAAGCACCTCGAGTGCCTGGACGGGATCCGACGGGAGCCTCATCGGCTCGGAAATGGTTTCGACTCCCGAACCGATCTTCGAATCGCGCTTCTGGGCATGCTTCCGCCCGATGGGGACCGACGCCTTTCCGCGGATTCGGCGGCGGAGGAGCAACAGGCCGACCGCGAGGATCGCGACCGCCCCCGCGATCCAGAGACGCCCGCCGCCCGCCCCCGCTTCGACCGCGACGGGCCGACCGACGAACAACGGCCACCGACGGATCCGGCCGTCTCTGGCCCGCGTCTCGATCTCGCCCACGAACCGCCCCTGCAGCCGAACGACGGTTCGAAGTCTCGGGGCGATCGACCCCTTCCGGGTGGCCGCCACGAGAATCGATCCATCCCCCTGCTCGATCACCCACTCCTCGAGTGGCGTGCCAGCGTCGCCGAGCACCGGTGTCACCTGCACCAGCAGACCGGACCGCTCGACGAGCCCCGGGGATGGTGGCGAGAGGCCGGGCGTCGGATCGGCGGCGGCTCCCCCTCCTGCATTCGCCGTGTCGGCCCACGCCGAATCGATCGCGGCCCCAAGCCGGCGATCACCGATCGATTCGAACGTCTCGACCCGGGAAGACTGGATGAGCGGCGTCGCCCGGGCGATCGTCCGGGCGGAACCCGGGGCCATCACCGCGATCAGAAGAATCGCGCGAAGCGGATCGCGGCACGCGCGAGCGAGCGAGCGACCGACGTTCGCGACCGAGGGCGGCACGGGATTCAGACGATCGGCTCGAGGGCGTGCGCCGGTTCCTCGACGCCGACCTTCGTCGAGTGGATGGCGACGAAGTCGTCGACGAGATCCTCACCCATGTAGAACCGCAGGAGTCTCGGATTCATCCGGAACAGATCGACGAGCACCAGTCCGTCGACCACGTTGCTGAATTCCGGATCGACGTTGAAGCCGAGGAAGACCGCATTGAGCTTGAGATACTGGCGGACCAGCACGGGCACGGACCGTTCGCCCTGCTCGATCTCCTTGACCAGTTCGTCGATGTCGTTGAGTTTGCGCACCGAACGCAGGGAGGACGGATCCCAGTCCCTCGGCTGGTCGAGATTCACCGGGTTCCTCGGCCGGACCAGACCCTCGAGGCGGGAGATCCGTTTCGTGGCCTTGAGGAACGAAAGGAGCAGTCGGGTCGAGGTCGCGTGATACTCCGCGCTGATCGAGACCGGTCCGAAGAGGCGACGGTACTTCGGAAAACGTCCGGCGTAGCGGGAGATCCCCTTCCAGAGCAGCATCAACGGCTCGACCCGGCGCTGGTAGTCGGGGTGGACGAAGGAACGTCCCATCTCCAGCGACGGTCCCAGTTCGCGGATCAGCGATTCGTCGTAGTCGAAGAGGGTCCGGGTGTAGAGGCCGTCGATGCCGTGCTGATCGATGATCACGTCGGTCCGCCCCAGCCGGTAGGACCCGATGACCGCCGAGGCCCGCTCGTCCCAGAGCACCAGGTGCAGATAGCTCGGGTCGTAGTCGTCGAGGTCGATCGAGCGCCCCGTGCCCTCGCCGACCTCCCGGAAACTCAGTTCGCGAAGCCGCCCGACCTCCTGAAGGACCATCGGGATCTGATCCGCTTCGGCGTAGACCACGCGCCGATCGCCCCGCTTGACGAGGATCTGTTCCGGCGGAAGCGACAGGATCTCCGACGCGAGTTGATCGGGATCATGGGCCGGGGTCGTCGCCACCGGCTCCATGCGGACCGGCTCGGGCTTCCTCGAGCGGAGCGGAATCTTCCGCACGATCGAATGAAGCCGACGGCTCTCCTCCGACGACTCGCGTTCGAGACGCGACCGCAGCACGAAGGTGCGAAGCCGGAGGAACTCGATGAGATCCCCGGGGGCCGCGAAGCGATCGAGCTCGTCGACCCTCAAGGGCGTCCCGATCGCGACGCGGGTTCGTCGGCCGCGGATCCGCAGGAGCTCCCGCCCGAGCAGCACCGAACGCAGGTGGGAGTGGATCAGTCCCGCCGCCTGGAAGAACATCGAGTTTCGGCCCTCGAAGAAGACCGGCACGACGGTGGCACCCGTCGACTTGATCAACCGCGCGATGATCGGGTTCCACGGCGGGTCGGTGACCGCGAGCCGCTTCCAGGTCGAGTGCGCCACTTCGCCCGCGGGAAACACCGCGAGACTTCCGCCGTCCGCGATCCACGCCTTCGCACGCCGGATCGAGCCGGCGTTGCGTCGGGCGGCGTCGCGGCCGCCGAAGGGATCGACCGGGAAGATGCGGGGCCCGATGGCGGGAACCTCCGCGAGGATCGAATTGGCGATGAATCGAACGTCGGGCCGGACCTTGGCGACCAGATCGTCGAGGATCATCGCGTCCAACCCGCCGAAGGCGTGGTTCGCGACGACGACCAGCGGACCGGTCTTCGGAATGCGGGCGAGCTCTTCGTCCCCGGTCAGGTAGCCCGCGTTGAACCCTCGGAGAAAACGTTCGCCCGGAGGGAGCGATTCGTCCGTCGTCAAGACTTCGTCCCGATAGATCTCGTTCAGCTTTCGGAGGCCGAGCCCGATGTCGATCGCGGGCCGCAACGCCTCGAAGAGCAGTCGCTGGAATCGGTTGCGACCGGGGTTGGGGAGCGTCACCGGCGTGTATGACGACTTCGATGCCACGAGCGAGCTCCCGGGAAGGCCTGCCGATCGCGTCCGCCACCGCGGCGGACACCGTCGAACTCCAGCGACGCCCATTGTGACGCCTTGTTCGCCGGAATGCGCCGGCTCACGTCTGGATCAGACGAGGGTTTCGCGAAGATCGAGCGGTATCAAGGGGTGTCCGGGGTCGGCCCCTCGAGACTGCGCCGACGGCGGATCTCCCGAGCCAGTGGCATCAGCGCCTCCAGCCGTCGAACCCGCGTCTCGCTGTTCGGGTGCGACGAGAGAAATTCGAGCGGTTCGCCCCCGCGTTCCCCCATCCGCTGCCAGAGCAGGACCGCTTCTCGAGGGTCGTATCCGGCATCCGCGGCCAGAAAGAGCCCGAGCTCGTCGGCCTCGGATTCCTGGGCCCGACTGAACGCCGGTTCACCGAGCAGCCCGTAGGCCCCCGCGGCCAACGCGACCAGTTCCCGATCGTCCGGGTCCGCGGCGAGCGCCGCCCCCATCGCGACGATTCCGGCGAGCGTCTGACGCGTCATGTTCTCACCGCCATGTCGGGCGATCACATGCGCGGCCTCATGCCCCAGCACCGCGGCGAGGCCGTCCGCGTTCCGGGTGTACGGAAGGATCCCCGTGTAGACCGCCATCTTCCCGCCGGGAAGCGCCCACGCATTCGCGACGTCGTCATCATCGATCAACACGACCTCCCACTCGAATCGATCGGCGATCTCGGGATGCAGTCGCACCGCGGAGGCGGCGATCCGCATGGCGACCCGCTGCACCTGCTCGAACGACTCTCCGGAGGTGATGAGCGTCGCGGAGGCGAGCATCTCATCGAACGCCGCGTCTCCCAGCGCGATCTCGTCCGCGACGGTGTAGGTGTTCAACTGACGCCGATCGGTGCCCGAAACCCGCTGGCAGCCGACGGTCGCGACGAACATCGCGGCCATCAGGAAGGTCGTGAAGCACACCCGATGATTTCGAGTCGACATGGAACTGCTCCCGGCGTTGGCCCCGCGGGACGGTGCGGGGCGACCTGATGATCGGGGCGAGATCCCCGTGCGCCTGAACGGGCGGTGAGAACCCGAAGCGGGCAGCCACCGTCAAGAAAATCGCCCCCCACTGCTGGGAGGCGATTTCTGGTCCAGTTTGAGTCAATGACTCACAAATTGACTCATGCGGTTTTCCGCATTCATAAACCCTGCTCTTGCAAGGGTTTATATAGTGACCCCAAGGGGATTCGAACCCCTGTTCCCAGGATGAAAACCTGGTGTCCTGGACCTGACTAGACGATGGGGCCAGCCAAGCTGTCGGCGAACCGACGACGAGGCATGGTAGCGAGCAAATCGCCCACGGCAAGCCGAGCGGGCCGGGCACCGACGTCGGATAACTCGGACCCTTCCGAACCAGCCCCTCCCGCCGGCCATCGTTCACGACCATCTCGAGGCGATCGGCTCAATCGGAAGGCCGACCGGACCGAAGCGTGGGACATGCAGAAGCTCCTCCATCGTCTCCACACGGACCGTCGGGTCTTCCGGCCCCTGGTCGCGGTCGCCGCCGTCACGATGAGCCTCCTCATCGTCTGGGGGGTTCAACCCGACACCACCACCGCCGACGACTTCGCGGCGCCGATCGGGCCGCCCGATCTCGGAACGCTGGTCGGCCAGAAGCTCTCACTCCGGGTGATCCCGGGACCCTTCGGACCGGGCTACGAGGTCCTCGATGCCGCCGGAGTCGTGGTCGGCCGATATGAGAACCAGTACGAGATGATCGCGGCGTTCGACGTGCCCGCACCATCCACGCAGCTGGCCGATGTCCCGCCGTACGACGCGTTCGACTGAATTCGAACGAAACAGCGTTCGGGCGGTTAGCCTCTCCGGCATGACCACGTCAGACGGACGGGACACCGGAACGACGTTCCTGACCCCGCTCGCGTTCGAGCGGAAAGTCCTTGCGTCGGCAGGTGTTCCCGCCGAGCGAATCCATGTCTGTGGACCGGGCCGGGAAGGCGTCCGACGCTGGGTCGACCAGCACGGTGAGCCCGAAGGTCCCATCGTGCTCGTCGGTCTCGCCGGCGGGCTCGACCCGAGCCTCGCCTCCGGGGATCTCGTGGTGGTCGACGAGGTCGTCGATCCTCACGGCCGCGTGATCGAACCACCGATCGGACGCCGGCTCCGAATCGCGGATGCGAAGCGTGGTCGCGTGACCACCACCGGCCGGGTCGTGGCGAGCGCCGAGGCCAAGCATGCACTGGGCCGCACCACGGGCGCAGTCGTCGTCGACCTCGAATCCCTTCACTTCGCGGAGCTGGCACGAGAACGGGATTGGGACTGGGGCATCATCCGCGTGGTCGGCGATTCCGCCGATCAGGCGGTTCCCGCGGCCCTCGACCGATTCGTCGATCACCTCGGCCGCGTCCGGCTGGGGGTCGTCGCCCGCGAGATCTTCCGACGGCCGGCACTCTTCGGGACCTTGCGACTTCTCGCCCGACAGTCCAGGTCGGCCCTCGCACAACTCGGCGCCGCGCTCCGGGACCTCTCCATTTCGGCGCCGGAGTCGACGGACGCCGATCCCGGTCCCGAAAGGTTCGGCCGCCGAACCGGCCCCCGGTCGATTCTCGTGTTCGGTGGTTCCTTCGATCCCCCACATCGTGGACACCTCACCCTTCCGTTCGAAGCCGCGGCCCGACTCGGCTGTGACGAGGTGGTCTTCATTCCCGCCCGCGTCAATCCGCTCAAGGTCGACACGCCTCCCGCGAACCCCGAGGCCCGGGTCCGCATGCTGGAGGCGGCGCTCGCCCGTCGAACGTCGGTTCCCGGACATCCCCCCATCAAGGCCCGGATCGACCGACGCGAGATCGATCGAGACGGCCCGAGCTTCACGTTCGCCACGCTGGAGTCGATTCATCGCGAACTGGTCGAGGCCGCGGAACGGGAAGGGCTTGAACTCCGGATGCGACCCCGCCTGCGGCTCCTGATCGGCAGCGACCAGGCCCTCGATTTCGATCGATGGCGGGACTGGCGGAAGATCATCGCCCTGGCGCCGCCGATCGTGATGCCCCGTCCTCCCGAGACCCGCACCTCGCTCGCGTCCAGATATCGGAATCACTTCGACCCGGCGCTCGCCGGCCGCTGGGCGACCTGGACGCTCGACCTCGCGGCCGAAGGGGTGAGTTCCTCGGAGATCCGGGATCGCCGTGCGCGGGGCGAGGACGTCTCGGCACTGCTGCCGGAGGGCGTCCTGGAGATCATCGAGGAGCTCGGACTCTACGAGGCACCTTCCTGATTCCGGCGCGAATCCCGCCGGGCGTCGTATCATGGTCGAGTGAGCGATCTCCAAACACCATCATCCGTCGCCTTCGTCAGCCTCGGCTGCCCCAAGAACCTCGTGGACAGTGAACGCATGCTCGGCTCGCTTCGCGAGGCGGGCGTGGAGGTCGTCCCCAGCGACGAGCCCGCCGATGCGATCGTGGTGAACACCTGTGGATTTCTCGAAGCGAGCCGCGAGGAATCGCTCTCGGTGCTGCGCGACGCGATCGAACGGAAGGAGCGCGGGGAGATCGGCCGGGTCGTCGTGGCGGGATGCCTCGTCCAGCGACACCGCGCCAAGCTCCTCGAGTGGGCCCCCGGCATCGACTCGATGATCGGCGTGTTCGATCGGGACCGCATCGTCGATGCGGTGTCGACGAGCCCGCCGGAACGGGAGGGCCTCGACGCGAACAGTCCTCGCTACTGGATCGCGGGCAACGCCCTCCAGGCGGCCGCCGACCGTGGTCGCGACGTGGTCGGACTGACGGTCGCGGGCGACGACGGCAGGGGAATCGGCTATTTCGAAGACGATGCCGACCGCTTTCGCCTGACGCCCCGGCATTGGGCGTATCTCCGCATGAGCGAGGGTTGCAACCAGAAGTGTGCGTTCTGCACCATCCCCTCGATCCGCGGCAAGATGCGATCGAAGCCCCTCGACGTGCTGCTGGACGAAGCGGCCCGGCTGCTCGACGACGGCTGCGTCGAACTCAATCTGATCGGCCAGGACACGACCAGCTGGGGCCGTGACGTCGGTGACGACCGTGGACTTGCCGGTCTGCTGAAGGCGATCAACGACCTCTGCGAATCGCGCGGCGACGCCGGCCGGGCCCGCCTCATGTACGCCTACCCGACGAGCTTCACGGACGAGATGATCGACGCCATCCGCGACCTTCCGAGGATCGTCGATTACATCGACATGCCCCTGCAGCATGCGAGCGACGCGATGCTCACCGCGATGCGGCGGAACGTGACGGCCGAGCAGCAGCGGACGCTGGCACTCAAGCTCCGGGAGCGGATTCCGGGCATGGCGATCCGGACGACCTTCATCACCGGCTTCCCCGGCGAGACGGAAGCCGATCACGAACAGCTCCTCGAATTCATCGACGAGATCGGATTCGACGCGATGGGCGTGTTCCGATATTCGGCCGAAGCCGGAACGCCGGCCGGGAGGATGGAACGGGATTCCGCCCTGGCGGTCCCCGAGGAGATCAAGCGGCGACGCGAGGCCGAGCTGATGCTCCGGCAGCAGGAGATCGCCTTCGAGAATGCGGCCTATCTGGCCGAGCAACGGGTTCAGATGGATGTCCTGGTCGACGGCGAGGCCGGCGCGACGGCGGAAGTGGCCCTGCCCGAGGGCGACCCCGCGGTCCGAACCGGCACGCCGGTCCACCTGTCGATCGGGCGTTGCTACTTCCAGGCCCCGCAGGTCGACGCCCAGACCTGCGTCGCGAGCGTCGGTCGATTGAGTCCCGGCGAATTGATCCGTTGCACGATCGTGGGCAGCGATGGATATGACCTCGTCGCCCGCCCCACCGAGGAACTGGCACGCCAGACCTCGCTCCCGGTGATCGGCGGCTGACCTCGTTACCGGGCGAGCGATCCGAGGCTTGTTCATTTTTTCACAATTTGCGACCCCAAACCTACGTTTCGGCCGAATGCTCCGTTACCGTATTCGTTCTATCGATGTTCGAGGTGCAGTACGGGCCTCGGGCCACGGTGAAAGCCGTGGTGTCAATCGAAGATCAGTCCGCCTCCTGACTCGGGAATTCCTCGCCATTCGTTTTGCCTGAACCCCGCCCAGAGGCACCCCTCCAATTTCGACCGCGATTCCCATCCGCCGAGGTCACGTCGACCTCCGGGCGGAACATTTCCCCCAGCTCGTGAACGGAGCTTCGAAGTGAACGCCGAGATCCCAGAGGTCAACGTCAAGTTCAAGGTGTCCCCGATCTTCGCGGTCGTGGCGATCGTCGCCTTCTGGCCGTTCGGACTCGCGTTCGGCGCGATCGGCACGATCTTCGGGGTCGGACTGCTCGGACTCTGCGCCGCCCTTGGTCTTCCGAAGTCGACCGATCTGATGTTCGGCCTGATCCTCGCACTCATGGTGTTCGCGGGCCAGTTCCTCGGTTCCGTGTTCCTCGGAATCGAACTCGGCGGCAGCCAGGTCCCGATGGTCTTCACCACCGCGGTGCTCTGGTTCGCCCAGCTCGCGGCCTTCGGCCTCGACCTCCACTTCTTCTCCGAGAGCCACGTGACGCAGGTCGAAAAGGTCGTGACGAAGCCCGGTGGGCGCCGATCCGCGCTCTCCGCGGAAGTCGGCCGCTCCGCCGCCTGATCTCGGCCGCCCCCCGCCATCCCGCGCCGCCTCGACACGATCTTTCGTGTCGAGGCGGCGTTTTCAGTGCCCTCAGCGTCGATACCTGGAATTGATCGTTCGGATTTCGGGTTTTCGGAGTACGTTCAGGGCATGGGTTCCCGAGCCCCGGCGTTCTCGTCATGCTCGCTCCGGTCGATGTCGACCGGCTTGGGAGTCCGACAATCGGTTCGAGACCGGAAAGGTCGGTGGCATGCGACGCATCCTCGACCCCGAGATCACCCTGTGGCCCATCAGCGACGAAGATCGCCGTCGCATCAGGGATCGCCGCATCTCGATGTTCGGCCGAACCGACTGGTCGGGCTACCCCCGCGGATTCCCGGCCTTCGGTCGAACCGGCTTCCTGATCTTCGTCACCATCGGCCTGCCGATCGCCTGCGTGCTTGCGATCGTGGGTCTCCTGCTCGCCGGCAGTCCGAATGCCGCGTTCGCCTTCGGGGCGACGTTCGTGGCCGAGGCGATGATCCTCGCGGTGATCTTCCGTGGCCGACGACGCAGCGTGCTCCGCGCCGCCGCCGCCGAACTCGGACATCCCGTCTGCCTCACCTGCGGGTTCTACAACCTTGGTCACGAATGCGGTGAACCCTGCTGCGAATGCGGCTCGGTGATGCCCCAACTCCCCGACGAGTTCTTCCCTCCGGCCGAGGAAGCGGAGGCCGTGCAGGAGATGAAGGCCCAGCGTCGACGCAGCCCGCGACTTCGATTCGGGAGCGGTTGATTCGCCAAGGTGGTCCGATTCGATCGAACCGGACCGTTCGGACCGGCGTCGAAACCATGGTCCCGGATTCCACGTCCCGTTGACCCCTACCATCGTCGATGACTCGGACGTCGAATCACCTCTTGCCCTTCCGGAGCGATGACTTGCGAATCCCAGCCCTGATGTTCCTTCTGGCCGCACCCCTGTTCGCGGCGACCTCGCCGCAGGACGCGACCCCGCGGGAAGCACCGGCACCGCGGATCGTGTCCACCCTCGCGATGGATCCGGAATCGCCGCGGGAGATCGTCGGGTGGTGGTCGGACGGCCGCAGCCTCATCGAAGTGGCTCGGGATGGTCGGTATCGCCGTTGGAACGATCTCGATCGATTCGATCGTCCCAGCGACGTCGGGCGCTGGCACCGGGAGAATCACGCCGTCTTCTGGCTGAACTCCTACCTCCTGCCCGCCCCCCCACCCCGGCGTGTCGCCCTCTGGCTCCGGGACGACGTGCTGATGGCCGATGTCGCTCGACTCAAGAAGCCGTTCATCCACTCCGCCACCCCGCCCCGCGTCCCGTCGGATGAGCTCGTGGGACGATGGCGTGGGCCGGGGGGCGAGCTCCGGCTCGATCCCGATCTCACCTACACCTGGTCTCGGGGCGGGACCGTGGACGCCCCGATCGCCATCACCAGCCAGCGCGGCCGGTGGCGACTGCTTGCCGACGGGCGGCTTCTGATCGAACCCTTCGCGGTGAACCAGCGTCCGATGATCCGGGTCGCCATCCTTGACGAGGCCAACCGAATCGTCGAACTGGCGAGCGACTCGGGCGGCCTCCGACTCCAACCCCCGCCGCCCCGTCCCGTGGCGAATCCCGAACCGCCGGCCCGCGAAGCCGCAGAGGAACCGGGCGACCGTCGCCCCAGCGAATCCTGAAACGGACCGGCCCGCCCCCATGCCTGAACTCCCCGAAGTCGAGCGTGGACGCCTCGTCGCCGAAGCCGTCGCGACGGGACGCATCGCGAAGCACGTGCGATGCGCGAACGACCGGATCGTCTTCTGCGACGAGACGCCCGCGACGGTGAGTCGCCGCCTCCGTGGCAAGCGGGTGCTGGCCGCACGGCGTCACGGAAAACAGCTCTGGCTGGAATTCGAAGGCGGCCCCGCCCTGCTCCTGCACTTCGGCATGACCGGGGCCCTGCAAGGTTACGACGACGAAGCCGATCGCCCCCGGTTCTGGAAGATCGAACTCGAGTTCGAGAACGGCGGGCGCCTCGCCATGCCCGATCCGCGCCGGTTCGGACGAATCCGACTCCGCGACGACCCCCGGAACGAGCCACCGATCTCGAAGCTCGGATTCGACCCGCTTCTGGAGATGCCCGGCCCCGCCGCGTTCCGAGCCCTCGTCGGACGCCGCAAGGTGACCGCCAAGGGGCTTCTTCTCGATCAGTCCTTCGCCGCGGGGGTCGGAAACTGGATCGCGGACGAGATCCTCTATCAGGCGGAGATCGCCCCCGATCGACGGGTGAACGAGCTCGATGACGCGGAACTCGAGCGAATCCGCCGCCGGCTCGCGGCCATCATCAAGAAGGCGGTGGCCGTCAACTCCGTCTCCAGCCGATTTCCCAAGACCTGGCTCTTCCACCACCGCTGGGGCCGTCCCGAGGACGCCCGCACGTCCCGCGGACAACCGATCGAAATCAAGACCGTCGCGGGACGTACCACCGCATGGGTACCCTCTGTCCAACGATGAACCTCCTCTGGCCGGTCTTTCACGATCCTTCGTACAAGCCATCCCTCTCGGAGCGGCTGGGGTTCCACTGGCAGGCCAACCTTCGAATGCTCCGTCATCCGAAGGACATCGCCCTGTTCTCGCTGATCTCCTTCGCGCCACTGCTCCTGCTGGTCTCCTTCATGCGCCTCTTCCCGGACCTCTTCAGGGCCGTCTCCACACCGACGAACCCCGTCCCGAACATGGCACCGCTGCTGTTCACCACCCTGGTCACGTTCGTGGTCTTCCTCGTGCTCCAGCACCTCGCCTTCGTGCTGGCGATCAACCTGACCTACCTCGACCACGTCCGCTCGGCACTGCTCGATCGAGGCATCCCCCTCTGTCCGCGTTGCGCCCAGCTTCTTCCCCCCGACACCCCGGACGCCGGATGCCCGGAGTGCGGTCACTCCCCGTCTTTGGCTACGATGAACGACTCGGGATCCCGCGACGTCGACGTCTGACGCCTCGGGGGATCCGGAATCGAATGAGGATTCGCTTCGCGTGAAGGTCCGAAACTTCTCCATCATCGCGCACATCGACCACGGCAAGAGCACGCTCGCCGACCGTCTGCTGCACGCGACCAAGGCGATCGACCACCGGACCGGCAAGGACCAGATGCTCGATTCGATGGATCTCGAGCGCGAACGCGGCATCACCATCAAGAGCTCCGCGGTCACGGTCCAGCACGTCTACGAAGGCGAGACCTACCAGCTGAACTTCATCGACACGCCCGGGCACGTCGACTTCACCTACGAAGTCAGTCGCGCCCTCACCGCCTGCGAAGGTGCGGTGCTGGTGGTCGACTCGACCCAGGGCGTGCAGGCCCAGACCGTCGCCAACGCCTACCTCGCGGTGGAGAACGACCTCGAGCTGATTCCGGTGGTGAACAAGATCGATCTGCCGGCCGCGGATCCGGACGGGGTGGCGATGGAGGTCGAGCAGGTGCTCGGCCTGGCCGCCGAGGACTCCATCTACGTCAGTGCGAAGAGCGGCAAGGGGATCCCCGAACTGCTCGATGCGATCTGCGAGAAGCTTCCGGACCCCCCGCCGCCCACGACCGACCGGCTCCGGGCCCTCATCTTCGATTCCAACTACGACGACTATCGAGGCGTGGTGGTGTTCGTCCGGGTCTTCGACGGCTCGATCTCGGTCGGCGACAAGATCCGCATGATGGGGACGGGACGGACCTTCTCGGTCACCGAGCTCGGCCGCTACACCCCGTTCCCGGAGAAGCTCAAGAAGATCGAACAGGGCGAGGTCGGCTACCTCGTCGCATCGATCAAGTCACTCGGCGACGTCCGGGTCGGCGACACCGTCACCCTCGAGTACGAACCGGCCGAAGTCGCGCTCCCGGGCTACGAAGAGCCCAAGCAGATGGTGTTCTGCGACTTCTATCCCGCGACCGGCAGCGAGGGCGGCAAGCGCAGCGACTTCGAGAGCCTTCGTGAGGCGGTGGAGAAGCTCCACATCAACGATGCGAGCTTCACCTTCGAGGTGCAGCACTCCGAGGCCCTCGGCTTCGGGTTCCGCTGCGGGTTCCTCGGCCTGCTCCACATGGACATCGTCCAGGAACGGCTCGAACGGGAGGGTGGGGTCGACATCGTCCAGACCGCGCCCACCGTCTCCTACCTGGTCGATCTCAACGACGACTCCACCGTCGAGATCCACAATCCCGCGGACCTTCCCGACATGTCCCGGGTCCGGGCGATCCGGGAACCGATGGTGAAGATCGAGATCATCTGCCCGGAAGAGAACATCGGCGACCTGATGAAGCTGGCGGAAGGCCGACGCGGAATCTTCAAGGGGCAGCGGTACATCAGCGACACCCGCCAGATCCTCGACTACGANCTTCCGCTCGCGGAGATCATCTACGACTTCTACGACAAGCTGAAGTCGATCACCCGCGGCTACGGNACGATGGACTACGAGATCANCGGCTACGTCGCGGAGAANCTCGCNAAGGTCGACATNCTCATCAACGGNGCNCCGGTCGAGGCGTTGAGCCTCATCTGNCACCGNTCNNGCGCNGANCTNCGCAGNCGCGCGATCCTCNCGAAGCTNCGNAANCAGATCGANCGNCANCAGTTCGAGATNCCNCTGCAGGCCGCGATCGGCGGGAAGATCATCGCCCGCGAGACGATCAAGGCNCTCCGCAAGAACGTGACCGCCAAGTGCTACGGCGGCGACATCACNCGAAANCGGAAGCTNCTCGAAAAGCAGAAGGAAGGCAAGAAGCGGATGAAGAACGTGGGAAGCGTCAACATCCCGCAGGANGCCTTCATGGCGGTCCTCGAACAGGAAGAGTGATCCGCCCGCACCACGCCGCCCCCCCGATCAGGAGCAAGCATGCATCGCATCGAAAGAATCGTCGTCCACGTCGCCCTTCTGGCCCTCGTGGTGATCCTCCTCGCCGACTTCCAGGGGCCGGGAAGGTCCGCGATCGGCGGCGAGCCCCGTCCGNCCGACCAGCTCGGCCCCGCCGACGAGGTCTTGCTCCGCGGGGACGACGGCGAGCTGGTGCTCACGAACACCAAGGGTCGACTCGCCTTCGGCGAACGCCCGACCGAACGAATCTGGTCGATCGGCGCGGTGAACGTGTCGAGGCTCCTCAAGACGCTGATGGATGCGGATCGATTCGGCGAAGCGCGGACCGAACTCCAGGAGGAGGCCGCCGAGCAGGACGCCGCGTACGAGGCCAGGTTCGAGGCCTTCCAGCAGGAGAACGCCGACGTCAACCGGGAGAGCCCGGACTTCCCGCGGGTCCAGGCCCAGTTCCAGCAGATGATGCAGGAGTACCAGACCTGGCAGCAGGGAACGATGGCGATCCGCCAGAAGCTTGGCGCCGAACAGATCGAGTCCGCCTACCGGGAGTTGATCGAAGCCGTCGACATCGTCGCCGAGCGGAAGGGCATCGACATCGTCACGCAGTTCGCGCCGACCGCGGAGCCCTTCGAAGCCGACACCATGGACATCGCCAGCCAGCAGGTTCGTCGCCGGGCCTTCCTCCGGTACCCCGACGAGATCGACATCACCGAAGCGGTGGCCGAGGAACTCGGCCTCTGATCGGATCCGAATCCGTCAACCACCCGACGCGAGCCGCTCTTGAAACGGACCGGGACTCGACAGATGCCGGGCGAATCCCACCTCGACCGCGTCCGTGAACCGCGCCAGGTCGGGGATCCCCGCCGGGCCCGGACCGAGTTCGCGCGCGATGCTGGTCACCGGGCGGCCGACCAGGCCGCAGGGAACGATCGTCTCGAAGTTCCCGAGATCCGGATCGACGTTGACCGCGAGCCCGTGCATGGTGATCCAACGCGACACCCGGACCCCGATCGCCGCGATCTTGCGACCACCCGAACCGTCCGCCTCGTCGATGGCTCGACCGACCCACACTCCCGTCGCCCCCGGGTCACGGTCGGCCTGACACCCGAACGAGGCGAGGGCATCGATCACCACCTGTTCCAGCAGCCGGATCCAACCATGGATCCGGATCCGCACGAGGTTCAGATCGACGATCGGATAAGCGACCAGCTGGCCCGGGCCGTGATACGTCACGTCCCCCCCTCGATCCGTCTCCTCGATCCGGATCCCCCGTTCCGCGAAGGCGGCGTCGGTCGCGATCAGGTTTCCGGCGGCGCCGGGCCGGCGGGAGACGGTCACGACCGGGGGATCGTGCTCGAGAAGCAGCAGGAAGCCGCGGGGGGTCGCGGTACCCCTCGCCCCCAGCACTTCGGCGTGGAGTTCCCGCTGAAGCTGAAGACCTTCCCGGTAGCCGATCCGGCCCAGTCTTCGAACCTCGAGCCACTCCGGAGGCGAGTCTCCGGGATCGGACTGCGATGGGTGCATTCGCGTTCGCATCCGTGTACCGTATTCGCTTCGCGAGCCCCGCAAGGGCGATTCCCGGAGAGTCTCACGCCGTCATGTCGCGGATCCACCCCACCGCCATCATCGATTCCCGAGTCGAACTGGCCGAAGACGTCGAGATCGGTCCGTACTGCATCCTCGAAGGCGGCATCCGGATCGGGCGCGGAACCCGGCTCCGCGGACACTGCTTCATGCAGGGACCGATGGTGATCGGCGAGGACAACGACATCTGGCCGTTCAGTTCCCTCGGCGTCGCCCCACAGACCAGCCACTTCGATCCGGACGTCGAAGGCCCCGGAACCCTGATCGGGGACCGCAACGTCTTTCGCGAGCACTCGTCCGTCCACCGGTCGATCCACGAGACCGATCCCACGAGGATCGGCGATGACAACCTCTTCATGGACGGCGCCCATGCGGGCCACGATTGCCAGCTGGCGAACCACATCGTGCTCGCCAAGGGTTCGATGATCGGTGGACATGCGATCCTCGAAGACCGGGTGATCATCGGGGGCAACGCAGGTGTCCACCAGTTCGTCCGCGTCGGTCGCGGCGCGATGATCGGCGGCAACGCGGGATCCTCCCTCGACATCCTGCCGTGGTTCATGGTGACGGTGCTCAACACGGCGAACAGCATCAACCTCGTCGGGCTTCGCCGCAGCGGCGCGACCCCGGAGGACATCGACATCGTTCGAATGGTGTACAAGCTCTTCTGCCGGAGCGGACTCACCGTCGCCGGGGCGACCGAACGGCTTCAGGAACACGCCGGCCAGCCCATGGCCGACGAGTATCTCCGCTTCCTCACGAAGTCGACGCGCTCCATCTGCACGATGCGGGGTCGGAAGACGGACGTCAAGAACAAGGCTTCGCAGGCCGCGGACACGCCGTGATCGAGGAACGTCACGCCGCGAGCGTGGTCGATGCCCAACTCCGAGTCATCGCGAGCGGCTCCGGTGGCAATCTCTCCATCCTGACCCTTCATCGCCGCGACCTTCCGCCCCGGCACGTCTGCATCGATCTCGGCATCGGGCCCCGGACGCTCGCCCGACGGCTCGAAACGCACGCCCCGGACGTGCGGCTCGAAGACGTCGCCGCGGTACTGGTCACCCACCCCGACGGCGATCATCTGAGGTCGACCTGGCGTCGCACCCTCGAAGCGACGGGCTGGCCGATCTTCGCCGCACCGAGCCACCACGCCGCGTTGGCCGCGATGGCGGCTCCCGCGCGACTCATCCGACCGCTCGCCGATGGTGGACGCGAGGTTCCGATCCTGCCGGATGTGATCACCGCGACCACCATCCTCGCCCCACACGACGACCACGGTTCGACCGTCATTCGACTCCGAGTCCGCACGACGCGGGGAGATCTTCGCATCGGTTGGGCGACGGACGTCGGCCGGCCCACCGACGAGATGCGGTCGTTGCTTTCGGACTGCGAGGTCCTCGGCGTCGAGTCCAACTACGACGCCGAACTGCAGGCCGCCTCCCCGAGACCCCCGTTCCTGAAGGCACGGATCACCGGCGGACACGGTCATCTCTCGAATGACCAGGCCCTGGATCTGGTGCGCTCGCTCGCGACCGGCACCACCCCGGACCGGATCGTCCTGCTCCACCTCTCCCGCGAATGCAACGACCCCGATCTCGTTCGCGATCTCTGGGGCGCGCACGACGCGAAGCTCGCCCGGCGCACGCACGTCGCCGAACAGGATCGCCCCATCGGCCCGTTCGATCTGTTCGACCGGCGGCCGGTTGAAATCGGTGTGTGATCGAACGGGCCGACGCCCGATCAATCCTCGGAAGTCGGGGACGCCCCAGGCTCGTATTCGACCGGATAATCGCCCTCGACCGCTTCGAACGCACGCCGATTCGCGACCAGCCACCGCTCACGATCCACGGTGAACCGCCCGAGCGGGGCGCCGTCGAGCGAAATCGGCACGAGAATCGGCAGCCCCACGGGAAGATCCGCGAGCGGCGCGACGAGGTCACCAGTCGCGCACCCCGCCTCATCCAGCCGGCGGTAGATCTGAACCGGAGGCCCCGCTTCCGATTCGAACGCCTCGCCGACCAGCTCCCGAGGCGGCTCCCGCTCGGTCCACCAGGCGACCGGTTCCCCGGGAAGCAGAATGGTCCCGGGTTGGGCGCACGCCAGCGTTCCGGCGGTGCCGGCGACCTCCAGATCGATCTCCGGCACCTCGAGCCGGCCCGCCCCACGCCAGCGAATCCACTGGAGCCCCGCGTAGACGGCGGCCTCGAGGGCCAGCGAGGCGTCCGAGGCGATGTCGAGGAGCGCCGCCGGCATGGAGACGCCCGACCAGAGGTCGTCCAGACGGGCCGAAGCCTCCTCGACCCCGATCGCCGCCCGATCGCGGGCGAGCCCGCGGTCCGGAACTTCGATCCGATCGAGTTCCGCGAGCGCGAAGGTGATGGCCTGCAACCGGATCACCTCCGGGATGGATTCCCGCCAGGCCTGATCGTCGGCGACGTCGGAACGTTTCAGCCCCTCCCCCGCCTTGACGAGATCGGTCCAGTGTCCGAGGAGCGTGGTCCAGGTGACCAGTCCGGTCGGAAGTTTCGAAGTTGGTTTCGGCGCGTCTTCCACAATGACAGCATAGATCGGCGCTCGACGCGGGGGGGGCGGGATCCACGGCGCAGGCGCGGCGTTGAAGCGTTACCGTGCCACCCCCATGAGTGACCGAATCTCCCACGAATGCGGACTCGCCGTCGTTCGGCTTCTGAAGCCGTTGGACTGGTATCGAGAAGCGCACGGCGATTCGCTCTGGGGACTCCGTCGGCTCTTTCTGCTCATGGAGAAGCAGCACAATCGCGGACAGGACGGTGCGGGGATCGGTGCCGTGCGCTTCGACATGCCCGCGGGCGAGCAGTATCTCTCCCGCCTCCGCAGCGCCAAGCGGAATCCCATCGAGCGGCTCTTCGACACGGTGATGAAACCGCTTCGGAACCTCTCGATGGAGAAGACCGACGCGCTTTCCGGGCTCGACCTCAAGCGACGAATGCCGCACCTCGGGGAACTGATGCTCGGGCATCTCCGTTACGGCACCCACGGCGGGCGGACCATCACGGCGTGTCATCCGTACTTGCGGAAGAACATCGTCGCGAGCCGGAATCTCGCCGTCGCCGGCAACTTCAACCTCACCAACTCGAAGCTGCTCTTCGAGGAGTTGATGGAATACGGTCTCGATCCCGTCGGTGATTCGGACACGCAGGTCGTGCTGGAGAAGATCGGCTACTACCTCGACCGCGAACACGAGCATCTCGCCGCCACCATGGGGCCGGGCTCCTTCCGGGCCCTCGAGGGTCGCGAGCTGGCCGAGACCGTGTCGGCCGAACTCGATCTGGTCCGGGTGCTCCGGAACGCGGCCGATCGTTTCGACGGCGGGTACGTCTTCGCCTCGATCGTCGGGAACGGCGATCTCCTGGTCTGCCGGGACCCCGCGGGGATCCGGCCCGCCTTCCTCTACCGGGACGACACCGTGGTCTCGGTCGCGAGCGAGCGGGCCGCGCTGGTCACCGCGTTCAACGTGGAGCCCGACGCGATCGAGGAGCTCCCGCCCGCCCACGCCCTGGAGGTGAAGCGGAACGGAACGATCCGGATCGAACCGTTCATCGATCCGCTTCCGGTGCGGAAGTGCACCTTCGAGCGGATCTACTTCAGCCGAGGCAACGATCGCGACATCTATCGCGAGCGCAAGCGACTCGGCGCGAACCTCGCGGAGCGGGTTCTCGAAGCCATCGACTGGAACATCGACGACACGGTGTTCGGCTTCATCCCCAACACCGCCGAGACCGCTTTCGCCGGGCTTCGCGAGGAGATCAACGCCGTGCTTCGTCGTCGAAACGGCGAGGAGCTGTGGAAGCGGATCGAAGCCGGCACCGTCACCCGGGACGACGTCGATCGACTCATCCGCACCCGGGCCCGCTCCGAGAAGGTCGCCCACAAGGACCAGCGGCTGCGCACCTTCATCACCCATGATGCCGCCCGCCGAGACCTGGTCTCGCACGTGTACGACGTCACCCGGGGAACCATCGCCGAAGGGGACACCCTGGTGGTGGTGGACGACTCGATCGTTCGGGGCACCACGCTCCGCGAGTCGATCATCACCATGCTGTCCCGCCTCTCCCCCCGACGGATCGTGGTGGTCTCCAGCGCCCCGCCGATCATGTATCCGGACTGCTACGGGATCGACATGAGCCAGTTGGGACGGTTCATCGCCTTCGAAGCGGCGGTCTCCCTGATCCGCGACGCCGGCGAGGCGGACCTGCTCGACGAGGTCGAGGCCAGATGTCTCGAACAAACCGACCTCGCCCCCGAGCGGATGAAGAATCACGTTGCCGCCATCTACGACCGCTTTCCGCTGGAGACCCTCTCGGCCCGGATCGCCGATCTCATTCGAAGCGATCGACTCGAGTGGTCCGGCGAGATCGAAATGGTCTATCAGGATCTGCCCGGCCTGCATGAGGCGATGCCCGGCCATACCGGCGACTGGTACTTCACCGGCGACTATCCGACCCCGGGCGGTTACCGGGTGCTCAACACCGCCTATCTCAACTGGCGGAAGAACGACGAACGCCGGTCATACTGATCCGAAGCGGCGGGATTTCCGAGAACGGGCTGAAGGCCGACTCCGACCCGACCGAGGTTTCGAACACGGGACCAGTCGGTCCTTCGATCTCCTCCGGAATCCAGACATGCCGCGATGTGAGACACCCGCAGGTCAGCCCGACCGACGGTCGGCAGCCAATCACGCCTGCCCGGCCACCCATCGATCGGACCTCCGTTCGGCGATGGCACGGGACCTGGCGACGCTCGCCGGCAGCAGGAGCCCGCTCCGCCCAGCCGACCGGGCTGCGATCGCCGACATCTACGCACTCGACCCCAGCGATGCCCGAACGCCGACCCCGAACGCCGGGTAACCGGGAAGTTCTCGATTTTGTGCTTGATTCGCGGTCTGGGAATCGCCATCTTCGATCGGGGAGACTGATCTTGCGGAAGGCCCAGCTGGAGGAGCGGGGCCTTTCGCTCGTTTTGAGCCCCAGGTCCCGCTGCGGGCCTTCGCGGGTCCCCGTTGGGATTCAGGTCGCCGCGAACGCAGGATCTGCCGACCCCCGAAATGGGCTCTTCAAGGCCTGAACCGGACGGCTTCGTCTTGACGCTCGGCGGTGGGAATGGTCTACTACGCGACTCGCCGAAGCGGTTTCCGCTCCGGCGTCGTCCCCGACACTACCCGGAATTCCGGGGGTGCCGGTTCACTCCCGACCCGACCGGCGTCAGAAACGCCGACCGGGGTCCCAACAGTCGGATGTTCGAATGGCCCGTTACCTCGGTCCCAAGGTCAAGCTCTCCCGTCGCGTCGGTGTTCCGATCGCGGACATCCCGAAGCACACCTCGAAGCGGCAGCTCAACCCGCCGGGGCAGCACGGGTTCCGTGGGCGTCGACCCAAGGACTACGGCATCCGCAAGGATGAGAAGCAGAAGCTTCGCTATCACTACAACGTGATGGAAAGACAGTTCCGCCGCTACGTCGACGAAGCCACCCGTCGCCCGGGCAACACCGGCGAACTCCTGCTTCAGCTGCTCGAGTGCCGCCTCGACAACGTGATCCGACGTGCCGGTCTCACCCGCACGATCTGGGCCGCGCGTCAGATGGTCACCCACGGGCACGTGCTGGTGAACGGCAAGAAGGTCGATCGCCCGAGCTATGCGATGAAGGTGGGCGACGTGATCACCCTTCGCGACAAGATTCACAACCTGGCCCGCGAAAGCATGGAATCCCTCGCCGGACACATGGTTCCGGGATGGGTCGCCATGAACCCCGCGGAACTCAACGTGAAGATCGTCGCTTCGCCGACCTCGGATCAGATTCCCTTCGACGTCAACACCAACCTGATCGTCGAGTTCTATCGTTGATCCCATCGGGGCCTTGGCCTCGACTCGACGGGCTGCGTTCCACCACGGACCGTCGCGTCCGGCTCCCTTCGAGGCCTCCCCGGCATCGACGGACCGACGCGACGGTTCTTTCGTAGCCGCCTCCATCCACGTTCCGTTCCGTTCCTTCCCCGCAGGGGGCCGAGACACGCTCCCGAGCATCCTCGACCGGTCACCTGAACCGCCGCACGCCGAACCCCGGAAGACCTCATGTTCCAGTTCCTTCGCAAATACGACAAGTGGATCCTCGTTGTGGGTGGCTCCCTCCTGATGATCACCTTCCTGGTGCCACAGGCGATCCAAGGCCTCGCCGAGTACAGCGCCCAGACGGGTGCCACCTGGGCGACCGTGGGCTCGAACAAGGAGTCGGTCACTTCCGGCGAAGCCGACATGCTTCGACGCCAGACGAGACTGATCGATCTTCTGGGGGCGAGCACGCCGCTGGGCCAGCTCGGGGTCGGCACCAATCCCGCCCACTGGTACCTGCTGGCCCGCGAAGCCCGTGCCGCCGGGCTCGTCGGCGGATCGAGCTCCGGCTACGAAATCGCACAGCAGATCGGCGCGGGTCGAGCCGACGGCGAAGCCGTCACGCCCGAGATGGTCATCGCGACCCTCGGCTCCCAGGCCGGCCTGAGCCCGGCGCAGACCATCGCGACGCTCGCGGAGGTTCGTGGCGTCACCCAGCTCCTCGCGCTGGTCGGAACCGCAGGGCGATTCAGCGACACCCGGCTTCGAAGCGCCGCGGCCCGAAAATCCCTGGGAATCGCCGCCGACGTCGTGGTGATCGACGCCCGGACCGATGAAACGCTCGCACCGCCCGAGATCGACGAACCACGACTCATCGAACAGATGACCGCCCACGCCGACGTCCTGCCCGGAACCGAGGACTCCACGTTCGGGTATCGCATTCCCGACCGCTTCAAGCTCGAATGGCTGATGATCCCCAAGGCCTCCGTCCGCGCCTCGCTCGAGAACAGCCCTGAACTGGGCCCCGTCGAGCTGCGGAAGGCGTTCATGAAGGATCCGACCCGCTTCGGAGCCGCGGCGACGACCAGTCGCTTCAACGACGAGAAGGCTCGGATCCGGGAGGTGGTCCTCGACGATCTGACCGACGCGCGGATGAATGCCATCGCCAAGTTCGCCTCCGACCAGACCCAGTTCCCCCGCCGCGGCATGGGCCGGATCGGCCTTCACTACGACCTGCCCGCGGACTGGGCGAGCCGGCGACAGAGCTTCACCGGCCTCGCCGACGAGATCTCCAGGGAATTCGACCTTCCCCTCCCCGCCTATCGCTCCAGCGGCCAGACGTGGCTTGCGGTCGAGGACCTTTCCGACGAGGAACGATTCGGATCACTCGCCGCGAGCGACACCGATCTCTACGGCCGCAATCGCACGCCCGTGTCGACGATCATCCCGGCCCTTCGCGACTTCGGAGGCAGCGACTCGATCGCCGTGCAGTCCGGCGTCGCGTTGCCGCCGACCTTCGCCCCCGACGGCGATCTCTATCTCGCCCGGATCATCGACACCGATCCCTCCCGCCCCCCCGCCGACCTCGACGAGGTCCGGGCCGAAGTCCGAGCCGATGTCGAAGCCATGCTTCGATACGAGACACTGGCGTCGCGACTGCCGGAGATCGAACAGGCCGCACGAACCGACGGCCTTCGCTCCATCGCCGACGCCTATGACGTTCCGGTCGAATTCGCCGCCGACATCCGCGAGGCGAACCTTCAGATCCTGCTGCAGTACGGCATCGAACTGTCCTCCTCGATTCCCGGCCTCGGCACCAACGCCGAGGCGATCGCAGCGATCGTCGATCGCGCGATGAGCCTCGACCCGACGCGGCCGCTGGCCGACCAGCCGATCGACCAGCGGGTCTTCGCCGTCGCGCTGCCTGAACGCCTCGCGGTCCTCGTGGTGTCGATCGACAAGCTGATGCCGCTCACCGAGGAACAGTGGTCGGGACTCGCGGCGAACCAGGGACCGCTCCAGGCGGCCATCACGCAGGATCTCGCGGCCTTCGACCCGGCCTCCATCTTCGGATTCGAGGCGTTGAAGGCCCGTCACGCGTTCGAGCGTTCCCTCGAGGACGACACCGACGACGAGTTCGCGGACGAGTTCGCGGACGAAGCCCCCGCGGCCTGAACCGACCACGGCGTTCGCCCAACCAGATTCCACCACTCCTTTCCGGATCGAACCGTGAGCAGCAACGAACCTCTTCCGAACATCGACTTCGATCACTTCTCGAAGATCGATCTGCGCGTCGCCACCGTCACCGCCTGCGAACCGCACCCCAATGCAGACAAGCTTCTGAAGGTCACGCTCGACGACGGGACGCCCGAGGGCCGACAGGTCTGCGCCGGCGTCAAGGCCTGGTACGACCCCGCCGATCTCGTGGGGCAGCAGGTGGTCGTCGTCGCGAATCTCGAACCGCGGAAGCTCCGTGGCGAGATCAGCCAGGGCATGATCCTGGCGGCGAGCGACCTCAAGGACACCCCCGCCGAGGAGACGGAAGGCAAGCCGGGCCCCGACGAACGCGACGTGGTCGTGGTCACCATCGACAAGCCCGTCAAGCCCGGCTCCCGGGTCAGCTGACGCCCGCGGCGAGGGCGGACGCCCCCACCATCCTCTTGCGCCTCGATCTCGATCCTCGCGGGCCGGACCCCGCGATGGAGCTTGGAGTCGTTGCATCACCGGCTTGCCGACGCGATGTTTCGAGTGCGGGATCTCTTTCGGATCTTTTTCCGCGTGGCTGTCACGCCATCAGCCCCCATCACTACGAACCCCTGAAGCCACACCGCACGGGCCGATCCACGTCCCGGATCGGTCGATGAACGGCTGGGATCGCGTCCGTTCCCGTCGTTCTCGAGCCTCGTGGCGACGTTCCGGGGGATCTTCGACGTCGAGGCCGTCCACCGTCCAGCGGACCAGTCGACATCGATGCGAGCCCCCTCGGATCTCTCCGGAGATCCGGGGGGTCGCTCTGCATGGTCCCTGGTGCGTGGCCGGTTCGTGCTCAGCCGGCGGGATCGAGCCCGATGGCCGCCGCATCGCGATCGGAGAGCAACGAACCGTCGGATCGTTCCCGCACGGTGCCGTCACGCTTCCGGCTCCGCTCGCATCGCGGTGCATCTCGAAGGTCCTCGATCTCGACTTCGCCGAGTCCGGTCTCGAACCGGGCCCGACTCACACCACAGAGGTCGGCGAGATCCGCTCCGAAGCGGGCGAAGGTGCCCTCGGGATCGGGGATGACGAGCCCGGCGTCGAGCGGGTTGTCGACGCCGGTCGCCTTCGCCTCCTCGAGCCGCTTGAGCGCCGCGTCACGAAGGTTGATGACCGCGGACCACTCGTGGTCACAGGTCGCCGACAGGTCGAGCGGACCGGCCAGGTGCACGTTGGCGGCGTCGTCGCCCCGGAGGGCCCGGAACGCCTCGTCGGCGGTGTGGGGCACCACGGGTTCGAGCAGGCGGCAGAGCAGGTCGCTGATCGCGTGCATGACCGTCTGGGTCCGTCGGCGGCGGTGGCTGTCCGCCGCGTCACAGTACAGGCGGTCCTTGGTCGCCACGAGATAGATCGAACTCAGCGTCTCGTTGCAGAAATCGTAGAGCACCTGGTGGACATCGCGGAAGGCGTAGGTCGCGTAGGCGTGGCGGACCCGCTGCTCGACCCGCACCGCTTCCGCAAGCGCCCAGGCGTCGATCGACGCGGGTTCGATCGCATCGAGGGCGATGCCGTCGCGATCGACGTCGAAGTCCGCGAGATTGCCGAGCAGGAAGCGGAGCGTGTTGCGGATCTTCCGGTAGCTCTCGCCGGCGACCTTGAAGAAGTCGAGGTCGACCTTGATGTCGTTCTCGAACGGCAGCGAACAGACCCACCAGCGACACACGTCCGCCCCGAAATCCTTGAGCAGTTCGTCGACGCTCAACGCGTTCCCGGAAGACTTCGACATCTTCCGGCCGTCCTTGTCGACCATGAACCCGTGCGTCAGAAGCGTGCGGTACGGCGGGGCCCCGGTCGCCCCCAGCGCCGGCAGGAGCGAGAGCTGGAACCAGCCGCGATGCTGATCGCTTCCTTCGAGATAGAGGTCCGCGGGGATGCCCTGGTCCCGGGCCCGCATCACCGCCGCCCAGCTCGAGCCGGACTCGAACCAGACGTCGAAGATGTCGTACATCTTCTCAAGCGACGCCGGATCGAGATCGTCGGCCACGCCCGGGTCCTGCGACGGATCCCAGTCCGCGAGCAGTTCCCCCGGCGACTCCGAGAACCACGCATCCGAGCCGCGGGCCTCGAACGCCTTCGCGACCGCGCGGACCGACGCCGGCGTCATGACGACCTCGCCGTCGGGGCCGCGGAACGCGGGAATGGGCAGTCCCCAGGCCCGCTGTCGCGACAGGCACCAGTCGGGGCGGGACTCGACCATCCCCCGCATCCGG
>NYSY01000076.1 GCA_002683215.1 Planctomycetaceae bacterium | reverse complement strand
GTGGCCGCCAACCCGAACACCGCGATCTTCTTCGACGTGCACTGCTACTCCCAACTCGTGCTCTGGCCCTACGGATACGACTCCACCGAGCCGGAAGGCCCGGCCGGCGAGATCCACCGGAATCTCGGCGAAGGAATCGCCGCGGCGATCGAGTCGATCAACGGCAGGGTCTTCGATCCGCAACCCGCCCACGACCTGTATCTGGCGAGCGGAACGAGCCTGGACTGGGCCTGGGACGACGCCGGCGTCTACGCGTTCACCTACGAACTCCGAGACACCGGCGAGTTCGGATTCGTGCTTCCTCCCGACCAGATCATCCCGAGCGGCGATGAGATCCTCGAGTCTTTCCTCTACGTCGGCGAGGAACTCGTCGGCAGCAACGCCCTCATCGACTTCCCGGAAGGCTTTCCCACCGTGGTCCCGGTGGACACCCCCACCGAAATCGTGGTGTCGATCAGCTCCGCCTTCACCGAACTGGACCCGACATCCGCCGTGGTGCGGACCCGAATCGACGGTGGCCCCCTCGTCACCGACCCGATGTCGCTCGCCGGCATCGATCGATACCTCGCGATCGTTCCCGCCGCGGACTGCGGCGCGGTGATCGAAGTCGACTTCCTGATCGAGACGACGAACGGCAACACGATCGTTCTCCAGTCGGAGACGGGCCCCTGGCGGATCGACGTCGTCAACGAAGCGGTCTTCTTCGACGACGACGCCGAGACCGACCTCGGCTGGACCCTCGGTCTTCCCGGCGACGACGCCACCACCGGGGTCTGGGTTCGAGTCGATCCCATTGGAACCGCGGCACAACCGGAGAACGATGCCAGCGACCCGGGCACCATCTGCTTCGTAACCGGACAGGGCTCGGTCGGCGGAAGCCTCGGCGAGAACGACGTCGACGGTGGATCCACGTCGCTCGTGACCCCCTCGATCGACACCACCGGGGCCGACGTCGGAACCATCGCTTTCGCCTACTGGTATCGCAACGATGCCGGTGCAAGCCCGAACCAGGACTCGATGCCCGTCGAGATCTCCACCGACGGTGGCACGAGCTGGACGACGATCGCGATCATCTCGGACAACGCAACGGCCTGGAGGCTCCTCGAAATCGAGGTCGACCTCACCGGTTCGATCTCGGCACAGGTTCGCTTCGTCGCGTCCGACCTCGGCGACGGTTCCATCGTCGAGGCGGCGATCGACGACTTCAGCCTCACCACGCGATCCTGCCCGAAGACCGACTGTCCCGGCGACCTGGACGGCGGCGGACAGGTCGACGGCGGTGACCTCGGACTCCTGCTGGCCGCGTGGGGCACCTCGGACCCCGCGGCGGACCTGAACGGCGATGGAACCGTCAATGGCGCTGATCTGGGCCTTCTCCTCGCCGGCTGGGGTCCGTGCCCCTGAACGGACTGCACCGCTCCACGACCACGGGGGGAGACAGCACCGGGAACTCACGGGCTTGGCATCCGATCACCGATCCCTTGGGATGTCGGCACGGACGATTCGGACTTACGCTGCAATCAGCGATGACGTCGGTGCGTTCGTCCCTTTGGAGCACTATGCCCTTGTTCACATCCCGCCTTCGTCACTTAGTCCGATATCCGGGTGCCTTCACCCCCGGCCTGCTCGCCACGGCCGTGATCGCCGGCCCCGTGCTTGCCCAGGCACCGATGACGTCGGATGACGACTCGATGATGATGGGGGGCGATCCGATGGCGATGGGCGACCGCGAGTCGCCGCGAACCTTCGACCGGAAGGACCTCGACTTCTTCGAAGCGAAGATCCGACCGCTGTTGCTCGGAAGATGCCTCAANTGCCACAGCGACCAGGGAAGTCGGGTCCGAGCCGGTCTGCGCCTCGACCACCACACCCAGCTGCTCATCGGCGGCGATACCGGTCCGGCGATCGTTCCGGGTGATCCCGATGCGAGCCTGCTGATCCAAGCGGTCCGCTACGACGACCCCGGACTCGAGATGCCGCCTCGTGGACGACTGACCAACGACGAGATCGCCCTGCTCGAGGAGTGGGTGCTTCGCGGAGCCCCGATGCCTTCGGTCTCCACCAAGGACGTCGACCCCGGCACCGAACACCGCTGGACCGAGGACGACATCCGGGCNGGACGCGAGCATTGGGCCTACCGACCCGTGGAGCGGCCGACGCTTCCGGAGGTCTCCGATCCCCACTGGCCCCTCAGTGATCTCGATCGATTCGTGCTGGCGGAACTCGACCGACGCGAGATCGAGCCGGTCGGACCCGCCGCCGCGAACACCTGGCTTCGCCGGGTGACGTTCGATCTCATCGGTCTTCCGCCCTCACCGCAGGAGATCGAGGCCTTCGAGTCGGACGAATCCCCGCTCGCCCGCCAGCGAGTCGTCGACCGACTGCTGGCATCGCGGGCCTTCGGCGAGCGATGGGGCCGTCACTGGCTCGACGTCGCGCGGTACGCGGAATCGAGCGGCAAGGAGAACAACATCGCGTATCCCCACGCGTGGCGCTACCGCGACTGGGTGATCGAGGCCTTCAACGAGGACGTCCCCTACGACCGGTTCGTCACCCGGCAGCTCGCCGGCGATCTCCTCGTCGCCGAGACCGAGGACGAAGCCGCCCGGAATCTCATCGCGACCGGATACCTTGCGGTCGGCATCAAGGCGCATAATCAGCGGGGCGCGGCCCAGTTCCGTCTCGATCTCGTCGACGAGCAGATCGACGCGATCACCCAGGGACTGCTCGCCACCACCGTCGCGTGCGCGCGATGCCACGATCACAAGTTCGATCCGATCCCTCAGCGCGACTACTACGCGATGGCCGGCATCCTCGCCTCGACCGAGACCCGGTACGGGACGATCAGGAGCCAGGGCAACCGCTACGAATCACCGCTGATCGAGCTGCCCGCCGGTGCCTCCCTTTCCGAAGGTGTCGAAGTTCCGAGGGGATTCCGGCCGCTGATCACCGCGGCACGAGATCGCGCCGCCCGACAACTCGAGGCCGCGGAAGCCATCCGAGCCGAACTCCGGGCGTCGGGCGTTCGGAATCCCCGAACCGCTCGCGACCGCCTGACGCCCGCCCAGCAGCGGACGATCCAGCAGGCTCGCAATGCCGAGGGCGCGGTCAAAATCGCCGATTCCCAGCTTGCTCGATTCGACGCCGCCGGTCGCCCGACCATCGAGAACTTCGTGTGCATGGGCGTTGCCGAGGGCGACATCCAGGACGCACCGTTCCTGGAGCGGGGCGAACTCGACGGTCGCGGCGCGAGCGTGCCTCGCGGCTTCGTGCAGGTCCTCGAATCGGATTGGACGCCGNCCATCGATTCGAGCGAAAGCGGCCGACTCCAACTCGCCGAGTGGATCGCCGATGAACGGAATCCGCTCACCAGTCGGGTCTGGGCCAACCGGATCTGGTCGCACCTCGTCGGTCGCGGCGTGGTGACCTCCCCGGACAACTTCGGGCTCAGCGGCGAACAGCCGACGAACCCCGCGCTGCTCGATCACCTCGCCTCCCGACTCGTCGACCTCGAATGGTCGACGAAGGCGCTCATCCGGGAGATCGTGCTCTCACGCACCTACGCGATGTCGTCCACCTGGAGCCGTGACCAGGCTGAAGTCGATCCGGACGAGACCTCGCTCTGGCGCATGCCGAAGCGACGGCTGGAAGCGGAGGCGATCCGCGATTCGATGCTCCAGGCCGGAGGACTTCTGAAGACCGATGCACCGGACGGATCCGCCGCCGGCGCCCTCGAGGGACAACTTCGTGCCACCGTGATCGACCGGGTGATCGGGCAGACCGGCGTCGACTTCGAGGATCATCGAAGCGTGTATCTCCCGGTGATCCGCGGCCATCTCCCGGAATCCCTCGCGATCTTCGACTTCCCCGATCCGAGTTTCGTGATCGGCACACGCGACCGCACCAACGTCGCGACCCAGGCGCTGTACCTCATGAACAGCGAGGAGGTCACGAGGCTCGCCGACGCGACCGCCCGACGATTGATCGCCGAAGCCGATCGTTCCTCCGATCGAATCTCGCTCGCGTTCCAGATCTGCTTCGGTCGGACGCCGACCTCCAACGAGTTCATCGCCTGCCGCGACTTCCTCCGCGAACACCGCGCCGCCCGCGAAGACGACGAACGCCAGCGCATCGCCTCGGCCACGCCCGCGGAACGTCGTGCCGCCGGACGCCGGAACCGGAATCGCGGGGTCCGCCAGAATCCGGCCCGCACCGATGCGGAGGTCGCCGCCTACTCGGCCATGTGCCAGACGCTCTTCCAGTCCTCCGAGTTCCGAACCATCGAATGAGTCCGACCGAGCCCCTCGGCAAAGGAATCACCATGGATCTGTGCAACAATCGCATCACGCCGCTCGCCACCCGCCGGGAGACCCTGCAGTCGCTCGCCTACGGTTTCGGCTGGCTCGCGTTCTCGGGACTGGTGGGCTCGAACGTCGACGCCGGAATCGCCGGGGACGACGCCCTTGCCCCGAAGCGTCCTCACCACGCCGCGCGTGCGAAGCGCGTGATCTTCCTCTACATGTCCGGCGCCCCTTCCCATGTCGACACCTTCGACTACAAGCCGGACCTGACGAAACGGGACGGGACGTCGTACCGAGGCAACTCCAAGCTGCTCGGGAGTCCCTGGAAGTTCGAACGGCACGGCGAAAGCGGCCTTCCGATCAGCGAGCTCTTTCCCGGCGTCGCGCGACACGCGGACGACCTGTGCCTGCTCCACGGCATGCAGGCCGGGATTCCGGCTCACGCCCAGGCCCAGATGCAACTGCACACCGGGTCCTTCCAGTTCGTGCGGCCCTCGATGGGCGCCTGGTCCCTGTACGGACTTGGCACCGAGAACGAGAACCTCCCCGGCTTCATCACCGTGAACCCCGGCAACGCGGCCGCTCAGTACGGAAGCGCCTTTCTCCCCGCCACCTACCAGGGAACGCCCGTTCGACTCTCGAACCGATCTCGCGGGGGATCGAACGCGCCGATCGACCATCTCGCGAGCGACCGCAACGGCGCGTCGGTGCAGCAGGAGCAACTGGCCCTGCTCAGACGGCTGGAGCGGGACCGCAGCCGACGAGGCAAGGGAGATCCCGCCGTGGAGACGGTGCTCAAGCAGTACGAGCTCGCATTCCGGATGCAGACCGAGGTTCCCGACGTCGTCGACCTCGGCGCCGAGGATCGCCGCACCCTCGAGATGTACGGAATCGGTGAGGAGGGCACGGACGCCTTCGGTCGTCAGTGCCTTCTCGCCCGGCGCTTCGCGGAGGAAGGAGTCCGATTCATCGAGATCCAGGCCGGTGGCTGGGACACCCACCGCAACATGCGGACCGCGCTCGCGGCGCGATGCAATGCGGTGGACAAGCCGATCGCCGGACTCCTCGCCGATCTCAAGCGCCGGAACATGCTCGAGGACACGCTCGTGGTCTGGGGCGGCGAATTCGGAAGAACGCCGTATGCGCAGGGCTCGGACGGCCGCGACCACAATGCGAAGGGATTCACGATGTGGATGGCCGGCGGCGGTGTGAAAGGTGGGTTCCAATACGGCTCGACCGACGAGATCGGTCGCGAGGCGGTCGATGGAGTCATGGACACCCACGACTGGCACGCCACCCTGCTGCATGCGATCGGCCTCAATCACGAACGCCTCACCTTCAACCACGCCGGCCGTGATTTCCGACTGACCGACGTGCACGGCAAGGTGCACGAGGCGATCTTCGCCTGATCCGGTGGAACATCACCGCCCGTTCGAATCCACCTCCGCCGGCGGGCCGAGGCCCGCCACGGGTGCCACCGGATCCGTGACCCGAAGTACCACCACCCCGGCCACGATCGTGATCAGACAGATGATCCGACGCCCAGCCCGGGATTCGCCGAGCCTCGCCATCCCATACACCGCGGTTCCGACCGCACCGATTCCCGTCCAGACCGCGTACGCGGTGCCGATGGCGATGTGATTCGCCGCCACCGCCAACAGGAACATGCTCGTGGACATCCCGATGACGAATGCGGCTGACCAGCGGCGATTGCGAAAACCATCACACGACTTGAGCGCAACCGCACCGAGGCACTCGAAACAACCCGCGACGCACAGGACGACCCAGCTCATGGACGAGTCTCCCCCGCGGATGCCTCACCGCCAACGAATCGAAGACCGATCACACCGAATATGACCAGCGTGATGCCGGCGATCCGCCCGATCGAGACGAGGTCCCCGTGCCAGAGCATGCCGATGATCGCGGTGCCGGTCGCGCCGAGCCCGGTCCACACTGCGTAGGCGCTTCCGATGGGGAGGACTCGAACGGCACGAGCCAGCGGAATGAATGAGGCGATCATGGCCGCCACGACCATCACGGTCGGGCCAGGGCGGGAAAAGCCCTCGGTAACCGGCAGACCCGAGGCCCATGCCATTTCGAAGCACGCCGAGACGAGGACCAGAAGCCACGCCGCGCGACGATCCCGCGGGGTCCCGGCGATGGCTTCACTCATCGAATTTCACGAGTCGGGTGACCCGGCCGGTCGGTACCCACTCCGCCACGAGAATCGATCCGTCCTGCAGGAAGATCGCATCATGGGGATGAACGAACCGACCCGGCTGGAAATCAGTGCGTGGCTTGCCGCGCAGATTCGTGGGATGACCATCGCCCAGCATGGTGATGGGTTCGTTCTTCTCGTCATAGAGCGTGACCACGCTCTCCAGATCGGGAACCAGCATCACGCCATCACGGAAGTCGACGTCACAGGGACGCCGGACTCCCTTGGTGTGCAGGGCGACGGACTTGCCGTCGAGATCGAACACCTGCAGACGCCGGTTGCTTCGATCCGCGACCATCACCGTCGGCTGGTCACCGCGGGGGTCCACCCAGAGCCCGTGGGGGCAGGCGACTTCACCCTTTCCGTTGCCAGGCCGTGCGAAGATCGACTTCCACTCGCCGTCCGCGGAATAGCGATGAATGAACGACCGTCCGTAGCCGTCCCCAACGAGCAGATCACCGTCGGGCAGGAAAGCGACATTCGTCGGACACCACTGTCCCGGCTGGTCGTACGCCGCGCTCTCCACGGGGTCACCCGAGGTCCAGACGACCTTTCCGTCGAGCCCCGTCTTCACGACGGCGCGGCGACGGGTGTCGCAGTGATAGAGGAACTCGCCATTCGGTTCCTTTCGGAGATCAATGCCATGGGCACCACCGGCGAACTCCGCCCCCCAGTCACCGATGAACTCACCCGTCGGCGTGTAGACGCAGACCCCGGATTTGCGGGTGCTTCCACCCCCCACGGTGTGCGCGACGTAGATCCGGCCCGCCGCATCCTGAGCGAGCCCATGCGTGTCGCCGAACTTGATTCCGTTCGGGGGCGTGAGCCAGTCGTGCTCGCATCGCCAGCGATTCTCGCCCTCACCGAGAATGATCGGGTCATCGATCATCCGGGCGGAGGTCGGACGCCCGGCGACCGCCAGGGAAGGCACGATGGTCACCGCGGCCGAGGCGGCGAGAAAACGACGGCGATCGAGTCGAAGGTCTTGCATGCGAGGATTCTACGATGAGAACCGTCATGTTCGCGTGAGGAAATCAGCCTCGATCGAAAATGAAGATCGCCCGCATGTTCGACATGCGGGCGATCTGAAGTCCTCAGTCACGAGTCCGGTTCACCAGTCGTTGCGACGGGTCCCTCGATCTCGTCCCCGGCGGCCGCTGTCCTTCTCGAACATGCCACCACCACCACCACCCGGGTCGCCGCCGCCGTAGCCACCGCCGCCGCCGCCGCCGCCGCCGCCGCGGTAACCACCGCCGCCGCCGCCGCCGCCGCCGCCACCGCCACCGCCACCACGGTAACCACCGCCACCGCCGCCGCCGCCGCCGCCGCCACCGCCACCGCCGCCACCACGGTAACCACCGCCACCGCCGCCACCGCCGCGTTCTTCACGCGGGCGTGCTTCGTTGATGGTGAGCGGACGACCTTGGAAGTCCTTGCCGTTCAAGGCCTCGATCGCGGCCCGACCACCGTCGTCGTCCATCTCGATGAAGCCGAAACCGCGCGGGCGGCCGGTCTCTCGATCCGTCACGAGGTGGATGCGCTGAACTTCGCCATGCTGCTGGAAGTATTCGCGAAGCTCGTCTTCGCTGACGTTGTAAGTGAGATTACCGACGTAGATGCTGATCATCGAGACACGATCCGAGTACCCGAGTGGAGCAACCGACGCGGCCTACGGGCTGACCCGCGTCGGCGCGGCAGCGTCCAATCCGCCACCGCCTTCGCGACATCCTACCAATCGACTCGAAAAAACCAACATCGAGCCCCCGAGAGCCCGATTTCGACCCCTGAGCGGGGTTCTTTCGGCGGTGAACTCGAAACGGGTGACTGCTACGCTTCTTTGATGAAGCGAATCACCCTGAAATCCCCGCACCTCCTTTTCATGATGCTCCTGTTCCTGACCGGGCCCGTCGTATCCCGTTCGAACGGACAGGCAGTCACGGATCTTCGAATCAATCCCCGCTGGCTCGACGACGGTTCGCTTGAATTCACCCGCACCGTCGACGGCGAACCGACGAGACTTCGCATCGATCCGGAAACGGGCGACTTGATCAGCCGTGATGGTGATGGCCGTGCCGGGGATCGACACACCATCGCGAATCCTCGCCGATCTCGAGGCGGTGGGGAATCGACGGACGTGCAGCTCGAGAATCGAACCGATCTCGATCTGGAACTCGTCTGGCTCGACCTCGACGGGGATCGCCGTGCCTATGGTCGGATCGCCCCCGGCGAACGAAGGTCGCAACACACGTTCACCGGCCACGCCTGGATTCTGCTGGACGACGCCCAACGCCCGGTCCTCGGGTTCCGCGCGACCGCGGGCGGGGGGCCCGTGGTGATCGACGACGCCTCGCTTGAGGCGTTTCGAGAGATCCTCGCGACCGACCTCCGGCGTCGCGAGTCCGCACGGTCCGAGCAGCGCGAGGCACGCCCGATTCCCTTCATTCGTGATCGGGCACTCTGGATCCGAGACCCTGAAGGTGGCGAGCGACGCCTGGCCGACGATCCCGGTCCGGGCCGTCGCTGGACCGGACGGTCCAGCGTCTCCCCCGACGGACGCTTCCTCCTGGCGATCGAGATGGAGCCCGGTGAACGCCATCCCGTCACCTTGATCGACGTCGCTCCCGACGACCGCGTCGAGCCGAGGGTCGAGACGCTCTCCTATCGCAAGCCGGGGGACCGCATCGATCATCCGCGACCGGTGGTCTTCGAAATCGCCACGGGACGTCGGTTCGATCCGGGCGACGATCAGCTTCCCGATCCGTGGTCGATCGGCGACTTTTCGTGGCATCCGGACGGCCAGCGGGTCCGTTTCCTCCACAACCAGCGAGGTCACCAGGCCCTCCGCCTGATGGAAGTCGATGCCGCTTCCTCCACGATCCAGCCGCTGATCGACGAGCAGGCGGACACCTTCATCGATTACGCCGGCAAACGATTCCTCCACATCCTCGCCGATGGCGACCGGGCGATCTGGATGAACGAACGGACTGGTTGGAACCATCTCGACCTGGTCGATCTCACCACCGGCGAGCGACGTCCGCTCACCTCGGGAGCCTGGGTGGTTCGAGGCGTCGACGAGGTGGACGAGTCGGCGGGCACCGTCCGCATCCGGCTCATGGGAATCGATCCGGACCAGGATCCCTATCACGTCCACCACGCGATCGTCTCGATCGCCGATGGCTCGATGACCCGGCTCACCCGCGGAGACGGAACGCACGACATCGAATTCTCGCCGGACGGTGCTCACTACGTCGATCGTTGGAGTCGCGTCGATCATCCGCCCGTGCACGAACTTCGACGCACCGGGGATGGCGGGCTGGTGGCGACGCTCGCGAGCGCCGATCACTCGGTCCTTCTCGACGAAGGATGGCAGGAGCCCGAACGATTCGTCGCCAAGGGCCGCGATGGCGAGACCGACATCTGGGGCGTGATCGTCCGCCCGCGCGATTTCGATCCCACGAAGACCTACCCGGTCGTGGAACACATCTACGCCGGTCCCCACGGCCACTTCGTCCCCAAGTCGTTTGCGCGACGCTGGCGAATGCGGGACATCGCGGATCGCGGGTTCGTCGTGGTGCAGATCGACGGCATGGGCACGAACTGGCGGTCCAAGGCCTTCCACGACGTCGCGTGGAAGAACCTCGGTGATTCGGGATTCCCCGATCGAATCGCCTGGATGAAGGCGGCCGCCGCGGATCGCCCCTGGATGAACCTCGATCGCGTGGGGATCTACGGCGGAAGCGCGGGCGGCCAGAGCGCTCTTCGAGCCCTGCTGGCCTTCGGCGACTTCTACGACGTCGCGGTGGCGGATTGCGGCTGCCACGACAATCGGATGGACAAGATCTGGTGGAATGAACTCTGGATGGGCTGGCCGGTCGGCCCCCACTACGCCGAACAGTCGAACGTGACGAACGCCCACCGCCTCACCGGGGAACTCATGCTCATCCTCGGGGGGCTGGATCGGAACGTCGACCCCACTTCAACCCTGCAGGTCGTGGACGCGCTGGTGAAGGCCGACAAGGACTTCGAATTCGTGCTGCTGCCGACGGCGGGCCACGGCGCCGCGGAAAGCCCGTACGGAAATCGACGCCGCGTGGAATTCCTCGAACGCAAGCTGCTCGGCGACGGCTGAGGCGTCGGACCACGCGGATCAGCAGTCCTGATTCCAGGCTCCGATCACCAGCCCGAGGTCCGCGGAGTTCACGGTGCCGTCCTGATTGACGTCGGCGACACAGTCCGGACCGGTGCATCCCCAGTCCACGATCAAGGCGCCGAGGTCCGCGGCATTCACCACGCCGTCCCGATTGATGTCCTCCGCACAGACCACGTCCGGGTTGTAGAGGCTTCGAGCGAGGTCCCAGGCCTGCGGCCCGATGACGAGGCCCATGAGCCTTCCAGGCAGGTCATCGGCCGGAGGGTGGATTCCACCCCAGATCCGACTGAGCGAACACTGATCACTCGCATCCTGGTAACTCACCCACTGCAGACGGACGTTGGTCGATGGGCCATCCTCGAACACCAGAAACTGCCCGCGATTCGCGACATACTCGCCGAGGCCTCCCGGGAAGTACTCGCTGCCGGTCATGCGGGTCATCAATTCGGCGGCGGCACGGCTGAAAGTCGAGTGCCCGGAGACATAGCCGGCGAAGTTCGGCGTCACGAACGTGGGTCGCTGATACGGCCACCATTTTTCCGCAAGCGTCCAGCCGCAGCCCGCAGTGTCGATCTCCGGGTCGTTGATGAAGTCCGGGCCTCTCCAGCAGAATGCCGCGACCTTCCCAACGTTCGAATCACCGAAACCCGCGAGGTGTTCGTGGCGTTCACCCGGGGCGATCGTCTCGGTGGTCACCAACTCGATCAGCCCCGAAATGAGCCGCAGCCCCTGCGGGTGGTAGTTGGGCAGGGCGGGGTCGGTCCGCTGACCGTTTTCAGCCATCCAGCGGACGACGGAGATCGGGCGAACGTAGTCGTACCAGCCCTTGACACCCCAGGCCGCGATCGCAGCGTCATGCATGCAACCACCCATGGCCAGATAGGCCTTGACGTCGTATTCAAGCTTGCCCAGGACCGGCCCTGTTCCACCGATCCGGCGATCGAACGCGGGGTGGTCCATCACGTCGTTGAGGATCGTGAACCAGTGCCCGGGTGGGGTCTCCGAATCCGGACCGTCGGCCCAGAATTCGGCCAAGACGCGGGCGTAGTCGCCGCGGGCGACCTCCTGTACCGGGTAAGGCCTGCCGGTCACCGGGTTGAAGTCGTAGCCTTGACTGGCATCCCCACCTTCGAAGAAGTCGTAGAACGCTTCGAAATCGGCGGGATCGCTGGGAAGATTCGCGTTGCCGATCGTGTTCGGACTGATGTCGATCTGCACGTCATCCGCGGCGTCGAGGTGCGAGGACCAGACGAGCACCTGCTCGAATCCCTCGAGACATTCCAATTCCCGATCCGTCCCGATCAGCGGGGGCGGCCCTGGATCGAGGTAGAGCTTCCAATCGCGCCCATCCCGCTGATTGGTGGTTCGTTGGTCCGGCCGAAGACTGAACGGCGTCACGCTGCCCCATTCCGGACCGAGGAACGGTGGCACGCCACCTTCGATCACGTTGCCGGATTGATCGATGAACTCCTCGAATCCGATCGGCTGCCAGCGATTCGGTTGCTGCATCACGTTGCCGGGCTCTTCGGGGAAGATCGGCAGGTTCACCGTTCGATACCACTGGTTGGCGTAGTCGTTTCGCTCGTTCGCGTTGTCCTGTTCGCCGAACCGGATGTAGGCCTGCCCGATCCGATTGCCGATCGCGGCGGGGTCGTCACCGAGCGTGTCCGTGAAGTCCGGGTCGAAGCCGAGCTTGATCATCAAGGCGTCGTATTGCGGGCTGAGTTCCTCGAAACCCGGCGACGCCGCGAAGCGATGCCGGAGAATCCGGAATGCCGCATATGAGATCGCGGTACGGCGAGCGGCCTCCAGATCACGGGCGCTCAGATCGTTCTCGTCGAAGAGCCAGGGCTGGGATCCCGGTTCGAAGCACGACCAGGCGTCCCACTTGGCCGCGGAGATGTGGAACAGATTCCGGGCGTGAACCACGGGGCGGGCGAAGTCGTTTCGAATCGATTCGAGGGTGATCTCGTTCCACTGCCGAGCCACCGAGTGATCGTCCGCCTGGGCGTTCGCGGTCGACAAGGATCCGGTCAACACCGAACCCATGATCACACCGATGCGAGTCGCCCTGATGGAATGTCGCATGGTGTTTTCTTCCCGCTCTGGAATTCGCGATGGACACCGGAACTATATGCTCGTACGCCGAAAAAGCATTCAAAATGGGCGATTACGTCGCTTATCCAAGGCCGCGAACGCCCCCTCGACCGGCAAGGCTGCGTCTCGCACCACCGCTCGAACCCCTCCCCGGACGCGTCCCCTGAAAAGCCGAGGCCTGCCACCCATGTGAAACGCGGGTGACAGGCCCGATTCGGCGGATCACGAAGATCGAACGCCGATCACCGAGCGTGCTGGCCCCGGACGCCGATGGGGAGCCCGAGGTCGGCCGCGTTCACGACGGTGTCGAGGCTGATGTCACCCCGCCAGTACGGATCGGCACACTCGACCGAGACGTCGCAGCCACCCCCCGACCAGATCGCACCGCCACAGGGGGCGTCGTTACCGGGGACGAAGCTGGGATTCATGACGGCGGTGTTGAGGTCACATGCCGTCTTCGGCATGATTTCGATCGTGCTTTCGCACTCGTCGACTTCAATACCACCAACCGCGTGCCCTGCAGCGCCATGCATGGCGACGGCCGCTTTGAGCCTCGCGGCCGCGGCCGGACCAATTAACATCGACGGCAAGGAGCAACCCATGAAAAGTCCATTCGCCGATTCCCACCACACCGCATCCCGGCGGGCCCTCGCAGTGCAGGTCATTGCGATTCTCACCGCATCCGCCAGCAGCAGCCTTCCCGTCGAGGAACGGGTGGTGTTTCAATCCGGCGGGAACGCCTACGACACCTTTCGGATTCCTGCGTTGATCGAAGCTGGGAATGGAGACTTGCTCGCCTTCGCCGAAGGGCGAGTCGGCGGCCGCGGCGACTCGGGCGACATCGACCTCGTGCTGCGACGAAGCAGCGACGGCGGCGACACCTGGAGTGACCTCGAGGTCGTCTGGGATGACGGCGTACACACCTGCGGCAATCCCTGCCCGGTCGTCGACTGGTCCGACGGCACGATCCACCTTCTCGCCACTCGCAACCTCGGACACGATCACGAATCCGAAATCATCGCCGGGACTTCCGAGGGAACCAGAACCGTCTGGGTCATCACCAGCACCGATCACGGCGCCACCTGGAACACCCCCCGTGAGATCACCTCCACCGCCAAGCGTCCCGACTGGACGTGGTACGCGACCGGCCCCGGCAACGGCATCCAGCTTCAATCCGGCCCCAAGGCGGGGCGACTCCTGATCCCCTGCGACCACATCGAATCCGAAACGAAGCACTACTACTCGCACTGCATCGCGAGCGACGACCACGGCAAGACCTGGACGATCGTGGGCAGGACCCCCTCCCATCAGGTGAACGAGTGCGCGGTCGCGGAGATCGAGGACGGATCGCTCCTCTTGAACATGCGGAACTACGATCGCTCGAAGCGGGCCCGTGCCCTCTCACGCTCCACCGACGGCGGCGACACCTGGAGCGAGGTGACCAGGGATCCCGCCCTGCCCGAACCCATCTGCCAGGCGTCGATGGTGGCGTGCCCCGGTGGGCGAGTTCTCGTCTTCTCCAACCCCGCGAACCCGAGTGGACGGACCAACATGACGGTCCGTCGCAGTCGGGACGGTGGTCGCACCTGGTCGAAGGGAAACGTGCTTCATGCCGGCCCCTCGGCCTATTCATCCCTGGCGACGGTCGGAGGACGCGAAGGGCTCGCGGGTTTCGCGTGCCTTTACGAAGCGGGCGAGAAGCACCCGTACGAACAGATCCGCTTCCGCCGCATCAATCGAAGGATGCTCGGACTCGATCGGGATCATGGTCGGGTCGCGAACGATTGGACCGAACTTCTCGTGCCCGGTTCCCTCGACGGATGGCACATCCTCCCCGGCGGCACCTGGGCCTGGAACGCCGGGGTGCTCGAAGGACGGATCACCAAGGACGATCCGCGCCATGGGCTGCTGGTCACGGACCGCGAATACGACGACTTCGAAGCAGTGCTCTCGTTTCGCATCACCAAGGGCGACTCCGGCTTCTATCACCGGGTCGAGGAGCTGGGCGACGCGATCGGGGTGCGCGGTTTCCAGGCCGAGATCGATCCAACCCCCGAGGTCGGCGGCCTCTACGAGACGCGCGGTCGCGGCTGGGTGATCAAACCCGATCCCGCCATGATCGAGGAGCTGCGTTCCCGAAGCGGGGAATGGATGGAGATGCGGGTTCGAGCGGTGGGCGGCGATGTCGACGTCTTCGTCGATGGGTACCCGACGGCAAGCCTGCGGAACGACCCCGGGCGGCGACGGGGGCGGCTGGCGTTGCAGCTGCATGCGAACCAGGACGTGGTGGTCGACTTTCGATCGCTTCGAATTCGGGAATTGGGACGGAAATCCGACGACCCCCCTCCGGCCGATCGCCCCTGACCGTCTCCACGTTCAAAACTCCGCTCGACGTGATGAATCCCTCCAAGGCGTCCCGACGAAGTCCGAATAGATCCCCGGTTCGGCGTCGACCCCCGTGTCGACCACGCCCTGACACGTCCTTCAATCATCACGCTGGAGACCAAGATGTCTGACAACGGAACCCATACCTGGCCGGAACTCGCGATCGGCCTGTACGAGCAGCTCACCGGCAAGAATGCCGAGATCATCTACACCTTCGAAGACATGAGCATCCACATCCCGAGCGGCACCGGCGACAACGCCAAGCACGCCCCCTGGAAGCTGAACGGCACCATGCGAATTCGGACCAAGTCGCACGAGGGTCAATGATCCAGCCCCTGCACATCTCGGCCGATGTCACCGCATTGGTCGGCGACCACGAAGTCCGCTTCCACGGAGAAAAAGATCGTTTCGCTGTGGAAGCGTCTTCGTGGGCACCCCTGTTCCAGCTTCGACGGATTCCATCGAACCTCGGAATCCGGATTCCCCGCCTCGCTCCTGAACAGGCCGGCCTGGTGGAAGTCCGAGTCCGAGGCAGGATCGTGGCCACGCTTCGGCTCGAGGCGGGGCGGATCCGCCGCCGGATCCACCCCCTCGGCGTGATCCGATCCCTCTTCGGATGAACTCGAAGCGACGCGAACGCAGGTGGTCCTGTCGCCGGCGACCCCGCGGCAGCGAAGGCCACGGCGCGACGACACCGAGCACATCATGTCGCGTTCCTCCGGACGAACGAACGCCCCCGCCTCCCGCGATCACGTTCAGTCCTTGGGTGCGTCTCGCCAAGTCGGCGTTCTCGGGGCGATCTCGACCCCTTCCCGCGCCGCCCTCGCCACCGACCGGCGGCCGTCCCGCTTGTCGAGGCTCAACACATCGAAGAGGCGCCCTTCCTCATCCATCGCCTGGAACTCCAGGATCCCGTCGTGGATTCCGCAGTAGACGAAGTGATGGCGGCGAGCCTTGCGGTGACCAAAGGTGGTGTTCGCGGGGTCGAAGTCCTCGAGGTAGCCTCCCCCGCCCGCGGTCGTGACGTAGATCACGCCACCCTCGTCCCACGGCACCACGTCCTCGCCCACCATCGGGAACGTTCGCTCGTAGTCGTGGACGTGACCGCTGAAACAGATGTCGACGCCGTGCTTCTCGAGGAGCGAGGTGATGTTCCGGGCGTTGGGATCACCTCGCTTCGAAGACGTCTGGTACGTGTCGCCGTAGTCGTTGGAGTCACTGGTCCACGGCGGCTGGTGCAGCACCGCGAACTTCCATTCCGCGTCGCTTGCCGCGAGCGCGGACTCGAGCCACTCGAGCTGCGCAGACCGGTCCGCCAACGAGCGGTTGCCGTCGATCATGAAGAAGTCGGCGTCACCGTAGCTAAACGAGTACCAGCGCTCCGGATCCGGAAGACTCATGTAGTCGTAGTAGAGCTTCGCATCCTGTTCGTGATTCCCCAGCACGGGCATGATCGCGACGCGCTCGATGAGCGGTCGCATGTTCGGGAAGAAATGGTTCGTCCAATGGCCCTTGTCGCCGCCGGTGGTGACCAGATCGCCGGCGTGAACAAGCAGGCTCGGCCGGGTCTCGAACGCGAGATCGGCGATCCGCTTCACGACCGCGGGCTGCGACTGGGTGTCGCCGATCGCCACGAAGGTGAACGGATCACCGCGGCCCGCGGCGGTGCGAAAGGTCTTCACGCCGCCGGAGAGCGACGAATCGCCCGCATCGGCCACGACTTCATAGAAGTACTTGGTGTTCGCCTCGAGACCATCGATGCGGAACTCGTGGATTCGAGCCGCCTGCTCGTTCCGCCACGTTTGCTGGAAGTCGCCCGACTCATCCCGGACCCGGACCTCCATCGCGGATGGCGCGATGGTCTCCGCCACCACGCTCATCGCATCGGTCGTCGGCCAGACGAGAAACGGCTCGACCATCCACGCGAGGGTCGTGTCGATCTCCGGAGGCAGCGCGGTGAGATCCGCATGCCGGGCGAACCGGCGGCGGACCTCCTCGGCGGAGATCGCCTCGGGAAGAATCGACACTTCGAAGAGGCGGCCGTCGAGTCCTTGATCCTCGTTCCGGTCGAAGTATCCGCCGATCACCAGCGGTTCGTCGCCTCGGAACCGGATCGGACCGGACTGATCGCGACTCTCGGCGACCTTCTCCCCGTCCATGTAGAGATTCATCGTCGTGCCGTCGTAGGTACCGACGAGATGGTGCCACTTTCCGATCGTGTAGGGCTTCGAAGACTGCAGATAGGTCATTTTGCCGTCGGCATCGTCGACGCCGGTACTCGCGAGGCCGAAGTAGGGCTTCTCGTAGCCGTACCCGAGGACCATGCCCGTCTCGGCTTCGCCGTTGTCCTGGATCGCGCCGACCACGCCACCCCACTGGGTCGGCATGTCGATGGACACCCAGGCTTCGAGCGTGACCGCATCCGTCGCCAGTCCACCGGTGATTCCATCGACCCGCGGGGCGATGATGAACGGCGTCCCACGGCCCGACAAGGCGAGTCCCGTCTCGATTTCCGATCTCGGTATCGGCCTGGTCTCGGCGACTGGGAGCGTATCGGCGGCCGCCTTCAACTCCGTGCCGGAAGTCGTCCATCGCTGGGGCGACTGGGCATCGGCCGGCCTCGCCGCGCTCGAGAGGACGACGGCGATCAGCGGAATCAGAATGGGTCGAATACGGTCGTGCATTAGATCCTCCGTCTCCGAGCCTATCACCGACCCGAGAATCTCACTCCGAACCGGATCCCGTTTCGAGCTTTTAGGGCAAAGGAAGCGCTTCGGCCTGCTCGAGTCGCTCCAACGCACCGATCAGGACCCCGATCACCTCGTCGCACGCTTGCGCCGCCTTCGGTCCGCCCTGGTTCGTGACCGCCGCCATCACCCAGTCCCGGGACGGGGCCATCCAGACCACCGAATACCAGAGCGTGTTCGTGCCGTTGTGCGTGAGCACGGGCCCCTTCGCCCAGTCCCGCCGGACCACCATCCATCCCGACGCATAGTCTCCGCCGTCGGGCGGACGCTGGAGTTCCTGGAGACGGCCCGCGTCGAACACGCCCGGTTCGCCTCGAGCGGCATCGAGGTGCGCCGCAAGGAACTTCGACCAGTCGGTCATCGTCGAATGGATGGTCCCGGCGGCCGAGATCGCGGGTGGATTGTCGGCGAAGGGGGATGGTGGGATCGGCATTTCGTTCCGATGCCCCCGCGGTTGGTCGATCTCCGTCATCGAACCCGGCGCACCGAACCCGGTGTCCGACATCCCGAGCGGTTCGAAGAGCAGCTCCCGGCACATGGACTCCCAATCGCGTCCGATTCGTCGCTCCGCCATCGCGGCGGCGATCGCGTAGCCGAAGTTCGAGTAGCGCATCTTCGATCCATCAGTCTCGACCGGTGGTCGGGCGAGGACGAGACGCACCAATTCGAGACGCTGATCGGGGAGGGACGTCTCCGGTGGCATTGATCGCAGGGCGAACAGGGGTTCCCGAGCATCCTCCGGCAGGCCTGAACGGTGCCGTACCAGACGTCGAAGGGTGACGTCGTGCCACGCGGGCTGGATTTCGTCCACCTCGGCGAACACCTCGCCGATGGTCGTGTCCCAGGCGAGGTCGCCACGGGCGACCAGTTGATCCAACACCGTGGCCGACATCGCCTTTCCACAGGAACCGAGATGCCACCGATCATCGGTCGTGACCGGGGCATCGTGGCCCCGAGCCCGCACCCCCACCGCCTCGATCATGACGATCTCGCCCGCCTTCATCGCGAAGCCCGCGAGCGCCGGAAGTTCGAACCGCCGACGAACATCTTCGAAGCGTTCGGCCACCGTCGGTGCGTCCGTCGACGTCGGCGGCCCGACCACCATCGGCATCGCGAAGACTGCGCCGGTCAACATTGTTGCGATCATCCGTGCTCCTTCGGCAACCGATCCCGCCGGATCATCGTTACTTGCGGCAAGTCGACCTCGCCCCACGCGGCACGCCCGAGCCACCGTACCCCATTGCGGCCCACGGACAGATTGAAGATGAAGCGACGTCGACCGCCAACCACCCCGGCCGATGACTTCGCCGAGAACTTCGGGTTCAAAAAGAAAGACCGGCCCCGTCGCAAGGCGACAGGGCCGGTTTCAGGTCGGGCTGACAGGATTTGAACCTGCGACCTCCACACCCCCAGTATGGCGCGCTACCAAGCTGCGCTACAGCCCGCGATCGAGTTGTCTGCCGAACCGT
>NYSY01000075.1 GCA_002683215.1 Planctomycetaceae bacterium | reverse complement strand
CACCGCGGGATGGACGAGTGATTCGAGACGACGACGGGCGTCGTCGTCTCCGAAGATCCGAGCCGCGATCACCGACCGATCGATGCCGCCGCCCGGCGCGACGACCTCGTCGCCCCACCAGGAACGCAACGTCTCGACCACCGCGGGATCCGCGAGCACCTCGGCCGCGTCACGATCGGAATCGCTGATCACGCATCCGGCCGAAGCGAGCGCGGAGGCCACAACGCTCTTCCCCGCGCCGATGCCGCCGGCGAGACCGATCACCGGGACTCGGCGGGTCTCGGTCATTCGACGATCCGCGTCCAGGTCGTTCCCTCCGGACCATCCTTGATCGCGATGCCCATCGCGGTCAGTTCGTCGCGGATCGCATCGGCCGCCGCCCAGTCCTTTCCGGCCTTGGCGTCGGTCCGCGCCGCGATCTTCGCCTCGATCCGGTTCGCGAGGTCATCCGCTTCCGGCGCCGACTGGACGACGTTCCGGTCGAGCACGCCGAGGATCCCGTCCATTCGAACCAGCGCCGCAAGCTCCGCGGCCGCACGTTCGGAGGAACCGGACTCGGCCCCGTCCTCGAGCCGGCTCGCGTTGACCGCCTCGTTCAGGACACCGATCGCCCGGGCCAGGTTCAGGTCGTCGGAGACCGCCTGCTCGAAATCCGAAAGTGCCGACTCCAGCGGGCCGGGCCCGTCTCCGGGCGCCACGCGGCCGTCCGCGAGCCGATCTCGAAGGCGGCACCAGCGGTCGACCATCCGGCCGCAGTCCCGCAGGCCCTGCATCGTGAAGTTGGCGTTCTGGCGGTAGTGCGTCCGAACCAGTTCGAGCCGGAGCGCCGCCGGCGTCACGCCTCGCGCGAGAATGTCGCGGACCGTGAAGAAGTTGCCCCCGGACTTCGACATCTTCTCGCCTTCGACGACGAGGTGCCGGGTGTGGAACCAGTACCTGGCGAATCGCTCGCTGCCGGAGGCTGCGCAACTCTGCGCGATCTCGCACTCGTGGTGCGGGAAGATGTTGTCCTCGCCGCCCGAGTGCAGATCGATCTGACCGGCGTGCGGCCCGTCCGAGGCCGCGAGCAGGCCCTGCGCCATGGCGCTGCACTCGAGGTGCCACCCCGGATAGCCCTCGCCCCACGGGCTCGCCCACCGCATCAGATGCGACGGATCCGGCTTCCAGAGCAGGAAGTCGGCCGGATGGCGTTTCGCGGCCTGGTTGGTCGACGAAACCCGACCACCCTCGCCCGCCCGGAGCGCGTCGACGGTGTTGCCGCTCAACCGGCCGTACGCCGGGAAGCTGGCCACCGAGAAGTACACGGCGCCATCGCCACCGACGTAGGCATGGTCCGCTTCGATCAGTCGCTCGATCATCGCGACCATCTGCGGGATCCAGCGGGTGGGCCGCGGCATCAGCGACGGATCCTCCACCGCGTCTTCGACGACGCCGAGCCCGAGGATCCGGGCATCCTCGATGAAGGCGTCGGCGTAGAAATCCGCGATCGCGTTGGGATCGTCGGGATCCAGCTCGGCGCCCTCCGGAAGCTTGCCGGATTTCTTGGCCTCCTGGAGTCTCTTGCCCGCCACCGCCATCTTGTCCTCGCCCCCGCCGTCCGCCACCGCATCGTCGGTCATGTGGCCGACATCGGTGATGTTCATCACGTGACGCACCTGATGACCGAGAAACTCCAGCGTCCGGCGGAGGACGTCGGCGTTCAGGAAGGACCTGAAGTTGCCGATGTGTGCATAGTCGTAGACGGTCGGACCACAGGTGTAGAAGGTCACGGGGCCGTTGGGATCGATGGGTTCGAAGTCGACCTGTCGTCGTTCGAGGGTGTCGTGGAGTCGAAGTGGCATCGGCCGTTCCGGTACGGATCGAGGATCGAAGCCGAGGCCCCGGTGGGCCGCGACGCTGGAAGGCGTATCCTACGACCTCGAGATCCTGTTCCGGTGCCGGGAGCCCGAGTCCAGATGCGCATCACCATCGTGCTGGGACCATTCAAGCCGCCGCCACCCGCCCCGAGCGGTGCCATCGAGAAGGTGTGGTGGAAGCTGGCCGAGGTGTTCTCCCGCCAGGGACACCAGGTGGTCGTGGTCGGTCCGGACCACGCCGATCTTCCTCGAGGATCCTGGATCGAGGGGGTGGAGTACCGGCGACTGCCCCTGCTGGACCGCGGCCGAAGCGTTCGGGGCGACATCATTCGGGACTTCGGGTGGTCCCGGCGCGCCGCCAGGCTGCTCCCCGACGCGGACGTGACGATCACGAACTGCTTCTGGCTGCCCTGGCTCCTCCGATCGCCCCGCAATCCAATTCGCCGCCGGATCGGCGTCCTCAACATGCACGTCCAGCGATTCCCGAAGGGACAGATGCGTCTCTACCGCGGCGTCGACCGCATCTCGACGGTGTCACAGGCGATCGTCGACGGGATCGTCCGTGAGCGACCCGATTTCGCGGAACGGGTCGCCCTCATCGGCAATCCCGTCGATCTCGCGACCTTTCATCCCCCGGGCGACGCGGCGGGCGGTTCCGAGGCACCCCGCATCCTCTACACCGGCCGAATCCACCCCGAAAAAGGTCTGCACCTGCTGGTCGAAGCGTGGCGTCGACTTCTGGCATCAGGCCGGACCTTCGGACTCCGGCTCGTCGGTCCCGCCGATCTGGGCGATGGTGGTGGCGGGCCCGAATACGTTCGCAGGCTCCGATCACTCGCGGGTGACGCCCCGCTCGAGCTTCCCGGCGGGGTCTCCGATCCCGCCGCACTCGCCGACGAACTTCGAGCCGCGGATATCTACTGCTACCCATCCATCGCCGCGAAGGGCGAGGCATCGCCCGTGGCACCCCTCGAAGCGATGGCATGCGGCCTGCCACCGGTGGTCGCGGACCTGCCCCAGTACGCCGCCTACATCCGGGACGACGAAACCGGGCTGGTGTTCGCACGCGGGGACGAGGAGGTCCAGCGTCTGGAGGCGGCGATCGATCGCCTCGCGAACAATCAGGAACTGCGGCGGAGGCTCTCCGGTAACGCGATCGAGGCGGCCGCCCGGTACGGAATCGAAGAGATCGCCACCGCGTATCTCAAGGACTTCGAGCGATCGGCCGACGAACTCCGGAGAGGACGGCCCGAATCTTGACCACCCGACCCAAGGATCGACTTCACCGGAAGCAGGACGACCAGGCCAGCGCCTACGCCAGCCCGTGGTCGCTTCGCGAACGCCTGGGTGTCGCACTCTTCGCGGCCACCTGGACGATCCTCTGCCGCTGGACGCCGAATCCCGCGAATGCGTGGAGACTGCTGGTCCTCCGGATGTTCGGGTGCCGGATCACCGGGCGGCCCTACGTCGCGGCTTCCTGCCGCATCCGCGTTCCGTGGCAGTTGGAACTCCACGACCGCGCCTGTCTCGGGCCGGACAGCGAGGTCTACAACCTCGGGGAATGCGTGCTGCGGGCGCGATGCACGATCGCCCAGGGGACCTACCTCTGCGGTGGAAGTCACGATCTCTCCGTTCCCACGCTTCCGCTCATCGTCGGCCCGATCGACGTGGGCGAGGATGCCTTCATCGGGGCGCGAGCGTTCATCATGCCCGGCGTGACCATCGGCGAAGGCGCCGTGATCGGTGCCGCCGCCGTCGCGGTGCGTGACGCGAAGCCGTGGACCGTGACCGTGGGCAATCCAGGGAATCAGATCGCGATGCGGAAGTTCGACCGACCTTCCACGGACACCGGCGCCGAAGGCTGATCAGCCCTCGGCCGTGTCTCGCTCGTTCTCCAACTCGATGATCTTCAAGCGGATCTGGAAGAAGTAGATCCACTTGAGGAGCGCGAAGCCGAATCCCGGAAATCCGTCGAGCAGACCGAACCGGAGGAAGTAGCTGACCAGGAAGTAGCCCGGGGCGAGCCACCAGCGGCGGATCGCGCCGTACTTCCACCGCTGCCGTCGGGTGAAGTAGGACTGACCCGAACCGCCGTCCTCGACGAGCTTCGCGTACCGCTTCGCCTCCCAGGACGAGTACTCGTTGTGCTTGCTGATGTAGGACTCGAGTCCCTTGTAGTCGTCATGGTCGATCGGCGCCGAGATCTTGCCGGTGGTTCCCTCGAGGACGGGATGCTCGTGCACCTCCATGTCGAGATGACTCCATCGCTCCTCGTCGATCCGCTCGTATTCGCCGCTGCCGGCGCGGATCAGCGCCAGTTTCGTGAAGGCGGTGCCGTGACGAAGGTACCGGCCCATGAAGTAGTTGTGGTACGAGAGCCACATGCCGTCGTGCGGCGTGTCGGGGAGCCGGTTCGCCAACTCGTCGCAGAAGGCTTCCGACACGTACTCGTCCGCGTCGAGGAAGAGGATCCACGGCGTGTCGAATTCATGATGACGGAGCACCCAGTTCCGCTTCTTCGGGAACTGCCCGTTCCAACGGAAGTCGACGACCTCCGCGCCGTGCTCGGCGGCGATTTCGCACGTTCGGTCGGTGCTTCCGGAGTCGACCACCACGACCTTCGCGAATCGACCCAGGCGACTCAGGCACGCGGGGAGGTTCTTCTCCTCGTTCAACACCGGCACCACCACGGTGACCGGAAGATCCCCCGATGGCAGCGACGGATCCATCGGCTTCGGAAGTCGCGGTGCCCGGTTGAGCCGGAGCTCCCTGATCTTCAGCGAGATGAGGAATTCGTAGGCGCTGATGAACAGGCTGAATCGCAGGCCCGTGGCCCCGTCGAGGAATCCCCTCCGCCAGACGTACATGTAGAGGAACCGAAACAGCCAGGGCGCCGGCAGAAGGTGGTAGATCTTCTGTTTGAACCAGCGTCGACGCTGAAGCGCATTCCCGAAGAAACTCGACTCCAGACCGGACGCCGGCGGGCCCGCGGCTTCGCGGCCCCGGAGGATCTCCTGCGCCTCGAGGCTCGAGTAGCTGTTGTGCTTCGCGATCGAGTGCTCCATGCCACGTCGATCGTCGTGGATCATCGGCGCCTTGAGGTACGCGACCTCGCCGTCGACGACCATGTGCTCGTGGACCGCCCGGTCCTCGTACTGCGCGGTGCCGCGCTTGAACAGCCTCAGGTTCCAGCTCGGGAAATAGCCGCAGTTACGGATCGGACGATTGAGGAAGTAGAACAGCCGATTCAGGTAGAACGCCGACTCGGGGACGTCCGCGACATCCCGCGCGAGCACGGATTCGATCTCCGCACGGAGTTCGGGCGTCACGACCTCGTCGGCGTCGATGATCAGCGTCCAGTCGGCCTCGAACGGGAGATTGTTCAACGCCCAGTTCTTCTGCGCCGCGTATCCCGACCAGTCGTGGTGGACGAACGTCGCATCGGTGGAATCGACGATCTCCCGGGTCCGGTCGGTCGAACCACTGTCGACGACGAAGATCCGGTGCGTCCAGCCCTGGAGCGCCTCGAGGCAGAAGCCGATGTTGGCTTCCTCGTTCTTGGTGATGATGAGGACGTCGATCACGCGATCTCCAGATCTGGCAGGCTCGCGGCCATGACTTCTCCGCAGGAGGCGAACCGGTACCTCGACAGGATCGAATCCAGTTTCGCCGCGGTGCTCGAGAGACCGACGTAACACTTGAATCGACGGGATCTCGACATCTCCACCACCGGACTGTCCGGCGCGAAGTCGCGAGGATGAAGATACACCACTCCCGGTATGCCTCGACGATTCAAGGCGCGGAAGCCGCGATGTATGAGCCAGGCCGGAAAGAGTCGGAGATATCCGCCGCCGGAGAATCCCACGCGCTTCGGACCAATCCGCATCAGGCTCATCGGAAGTTCCGGGATGGTCCTTCCCGATGGCGCACCCGTGAACCGGTGCGGCCGCTCGGTGCAGGGATAGCCACCGTTCTCGCGAGCGACCGGGAACAGACTCGCGTCATATCGCAGGCCGGCATCGAGGAGGACGTCGAACGCCCATTCGGTTCCCGGCGTGATCGAGAAGCTCGGCGCGCGAAAGGAGGTCACCTCGACCCCGCCGGCGTCCTGAATCACCCCGATCGAGCGGGCGAGATCCTCTCGGAAGGTGGCCGCGTCGAGATCGCAGACCTTGCGATGCCAGTACGAATGCGTCCCGATCTCATGTCCGGCCTCGGCCACCCGCCGGACCAGCCCGGGATATCGATCCGCGATCCAACCGAGGAAGTAGAAGGTCGCGGAGACGCCGTGCCGTTCGCAGATCTGGAGGATCTCCTCGGTCCGGTGCTCCACGATCGACGGGAACGAATCCCACTGCCTGGTGTCCGCGACGGCATCGATCTCCACCAGATGGAACCAGTCTTCGATGTCGAAACTCAGCGCATTCAACACCTCGCTCGCGACTGCGGGCTCGACGTCGGGACGGGGCTGGTTCGGATCTCCGGTCATCTGTTCGTGAAATCCCGATGCTGTGGCGTGACTCGTTTCAAACGAGCCGGTGTCCTCTTTCGCGGAGCCTTCGCAGATCCTCGGGTGTCGGCATCGAGAAGTGCGTCGACTCCTCCTCCGGGTTCGGAATCAACGGCGGGTCTCCCGCCTCCACCAATCGGACGCATTCGAGGATCGCCTCCGCCGCGAGGTCCTTCGACCGGGCCATCACCTCCTCGAGCGAGTCCCATGGATTGAGGCGGTAACGCTTCTGGACGAGGATCGGACCGTTGTCGAGCTTCGCATCGACGAAGTGCACCGAGACGCCGCCCTCCTGCTCGCCGTTCGCCAACGTCCAGAAGCTGGGCATGAGTCCTCGATACTTCGGCAGCAGCGCGCCGTGGCAGTTGACGATCCCCTTGGGGGTCTGCTCCCGAAGCTTCTTCTTGTAGAGCTGGGTGCCCGAGATTGAAAGAATGAAATCGACCTTCTTCTCTCGGAGATGCGCGAGGAACGCATCGCTGTTCACGTCGACCGCTTCGGTGACCTCGACGCCGTACTTCCTCGCGACCGCTCGAACGGAATGACATCGCTTCGTCGACCTCAGCCAGTCGTTCTCGATCTTGCCGAGAATCTTCTTGACGAGGTACTTGCGCAACTTCCACTGGAAGTAGCCGAACCCATAGAGCCGCCGCAGCTCCATGGCGGTCTCGAAGACCGTCCGCTTCCCCTGGGCGACGCTCTGGATGTTCACGCCCGCGGTGGTGTCGTGATGATCGCGGAGGTACTTGTCCAGCACCTTGGGCAGGAGGAACGGTTCGTTCTGTATGAAGACGTACTTGATCACGTGCTTGAACTCCCGTTTGATCTGGTGATTCCGGCATCCCCGGCGAGCGATTCGAGCAGCTCCCGCCACGCCGCGAAGCGGTGCACGGCGCCGTGCTCTTCGATCAATGAATTCCGCGCTCGCTCGCCGGCTCGAACGCTGGCGGCGGGATCGTCGGCGTAGCCGCGGATGATCTCGACCAGCGCGTCGACGTCCCCCTGCCGGACCGACGCCCCGCACTCGTTCTCCACGATGACCCGGGAGATCTCGCTGCGTTCGTCGCCGATGAAGATCGCCGGCCGACCCGCCGCGAGGATTCCGAACAGCTTGCAGGGGACCATGATCCCCTCCACGCCCTCGAGCAGGCTGACCAGATGCGCATCGGCGGCGCTGAGGAGTTCATCGAGTCGTTCACGGGGCTGGTAGGGCGCGATCACGCAGGTCGACTCCAGCCGCTCCTCCCGGACGAAACGCTCGACCTCTTCCTTCTTCTTCCCCCCGCCGACGAAGGCGAAGCGGACCCGATCGTCGCCTCTGAGCTCGCGGGCGGCGTGGAGAAAGGTCTCGACGTCGTGGCCGATCCCGAAGTTCCCCGAGTACATGATCAGGGTTCGATCACCGATCCCCCACTCGCGTCGATAGGGATTCTCGTCGCGGGGCACCGGCTTGACCTCCTCCTGATCGCTCCAGACGCCGATCATCCGGATCCGATCTTCGGGGACACCCTTGCTTCGAACGAGATCGGCCATGCATCGCCCGAGCACCACGTCCGCATCCGCGGAACGGAGGCACGATCGGTTCACCCACTCGAAGAAGCGACTTGCGAGGGATCCCGATCGCATCACACCGCAGGCGATCGGAAGATCGGGGTAGAGATCCATCACCCAGTAGACGAACTTCGTTCCCTTCACGAAGCGCAGCATGCGGCCGACCACGGCGATGAAGGGGGGGGTCGTGAAACACACGACGACGTCATGGCGAGGCAGAAGCATCGACTTGACGAGCGCCGCGAGATAGAACAGCGCGAAGTCCGCGACGCGGGCGATGATGCCCGCCTTCCCGAACAAGGATCGACCGACCCGGTGGATCTCGATGCCGTCGACCATCTCCTTCCGGTCGAGTCCGGCACCCTTCTGCCCGTAGATCGATCGCGAGGCGATCACACTCACCTGATGTCCGTGCCGGACGAGATCGCGCGCGAGATCATGCCCGTGCTGGGCCGTCGCCGCGACGTCCGGATAGAAGACCTGGTTGATCAGGAGAATCCGCATGTGATCAATCCGCCGAGTCTGCTTCCGCGGACTCGATCTCTTCGCGGTGTTCGACGAACCAGTCGATCGTCCGCCGGAGTCCGTCCTCGAATCCCACCGTGGCCTTCCAGTCCAGTCGGGCGGCCGCGGTCGTCGTGTCGAGGCAGCGGCGCGGCTGGCCATCCGGCTTGGTGGCGTCCCAGCGAATTTCGCCCTCGAAGCCCGAGAGCTTCGCGATGAGCTCGACGAGCTCGCGAATCGTGATCTCCATGCAGGTGCCGAGGTTGATCGGCGTGGGTTCGTTGAGGACCTCCGCGGCTCGAACGATGCCCTTCGCACAATCGTCGACGTACAGGAACTCCCGGCTCGCGGAACCGGTTCCCCAACACTCCATGTGATCGTCCCCGGCATCCCGCGCCGTCACGCACTTTCGAATCAAGGCGGGGATGACGTGGCTGGTCTGGGGATGAAAATTATCGAAGGGACCGTAGAGGTTCACCGGAAGCACGTAGGCGGATTTCAGCCCGTATTGGCGGTGGTACCCATCGAGCATCACCATCGCCGCCTTCTTCGCAATGCCGTACGGGGCGTTGGTCTCTTCGGGGTAACCCTCCCAGAGATCCTGCTCCTTGAACGGCACCGGCGTGAACTTTGGATACGCGCAAATCGTGCCGACCTGAAGGAACTTGAACGGGCGATCACCCGACGCATGGATCCGGGCCTGTTCGATCAGATTGACCGCCATCGCCATGTTGGCGAAGAAGTACCGCCCGGGATTGGCTTGATTCGCCCCGATGCCGCCGACCTCTGCGGCAAGGTGGAGCACGACATCCGGATCATGGTCCCGATAGAGCCGAATCGCGGCCTCTTCGTGCACCAGGTCGTATTCGCGGCGTCTGGGAACGATGATTCGACCTGCACCGCCGGCCTTCAGCTGGGCCACGACCGATCGGCCGAGAAATCCAGCGCCGCCGGTCACCACGACTGTCTTGCCTGCCAGATCCATGGAACCTCCGATGATCCTGCGTTCGTAGAGTGCACCTGTCATCGACCTTCAGGGGGCCTGGCGTCGATGAATCCCGCTGCTCCCGCCCAGATGATCGATTTCGACGAAAACCATGCTCGAGACCACGGGAACTCCGCAAGCCCCACTGCCGGAGGGCCGATACTACTGTTCCCAGCGAGCGGTCAAGCGATCCTCGAGATGTGTCTCGATCCGGATCAAAGCCGCAGGAGTCCCCGATGAACGATCAGCACCGCCGCCGAGCCCTCATCACCGGCATCACCGGCCAGGATGGAAGCTACCTCGCGGAACTTCTTCTGGACAAAGGTTACGAGGTCCACGGCATCATCCGACGATCCGCCAGTTTCAACACCGAGCGAATCGACCACATCTATCAGGACCCGCATGATCGCGGCGTTCGCCTGAAGCTCCACTACGGTGACCTCTCCGACGGCTCGGGCCTCATGCGGATCCTGCAGGAGGTCTCGCCCCACGAGGTCTACAACCTCGGGGCCCAGAGTCATGTCAAGGTCAGCTTCGACCAACCGGAATTCACCGCGGACGTGGTCGGCACCGGAACGCTTCGGCTCCTGGAGGCGGTCCGCAGCGAACAGGATCGATTGGGCCAGCAGATCCGCTTCTATCAGGCATCGAGTTCCGAGATGTTCGGAAAGGTCCACGAAGTCCCGCAGCGCGAGACCACGCCCTTCCACCCGCGGTCGCCGTACGGATGTGCGAAGGTCTGCGCCCACTGGATGACCGTGAACTACCGCGAAAGCTACGACATGCACGCCTCCTGCGGCATCCTCTTCAACCACGAAAGTCCTCGTCGCGGCGAAACCTTCGTGACCCGGAAGATCACCCGCGCGGTCGGCCGAATCAAGATGGGGCTTCAGAAGAAGCTCTATCTCGGCAATCTCGACGCGATGCGCGACTGGGGCTTCGCCGGCGACTACGTCGAGGCGATGTGGTCGATGTTGCAGCAGGACAAGCCCGACGACTACGTCATCGCCACCGGCGAGATGATTTCGGTTCGACGATTCTGCGAGCTCTGCTTCGACGAGGTGGGGCTCGATCCCGACGAGTTCATCGAAGTCGATCCTCGGTACTTCCGGCCCGCGGAGGTCGCCGAGCTGCTCGGGGATCCCACCAAGGCCCGTGAGCGCCTGGGTTGGGCGCCGAAGACCAGCGTCGAAGAGCTCGCGCGCATGATGGTCGAGAACGACCTTGAGATCGCGAAGCGGGAGAAGACGCTTCTCGACGCAGGGCACACCGTCGCCGGTCGACCGATGGGCGAATGAGAATCCGATGTCGATCGACACCCCCATCACGCTCTTCGGTTTCCTGATGGTCTTCGCACCGTTGGCGGTGATTCTCTACAACTATCTCGTTCTGGGTGACGACCTCATCACGGCTCGCCACCTGTTCCTCCTCGGCTGCGCCAAGTTCTTCGGCGTCGCCGCGTTGACCACCGGAATCACCAAACTGTATCGGGGCAACCACCCGTTCTCCGACGTGTTGCTCCTGTTCACGGGCACGGCGATCTTCTTCGTCATGTTCTGGTGGGCCTACAACCGCTGGAATCTGCCTTCGCGAATCGCCGCGTCGCGTTGGCGAAGGTCGCCGTCGCCGAACGTGGCCGGAGTCCTGTTCGTCGGCAGCATCGGCCTCTTCCTCGGTCTTCTCGCCTCGGTGCTTCCCGTCGATATTCCGGTCATCGGCCAGATCACCAACGTCCTCGGCAAGCTTCTGCCCGCGGCGAGCGTCGCACTCTTCCTGTTCTGCTGGCTCCGAAACCCGGTCAACATCATCTTTCTCGCCGCCACCGGCTTCGCATTGATGCTCGCCGTGTTCGTGGCGCTCTTCGGCGCAGGGCGTCACCCGCTCTTTGCGGCGCTCATGGCCTTTCCGATCACCTGGTACTGGGCGCGGTGGCGATACCAACGCCCTTCCGCCACCATCGGCCGAATCCTCGCGCTCGGCGTGGGCGCCGCGATCGTGATCCTCGCCTACAGCGGTTTTCGCCACGATCACATGGGCGAAGCCGATTCGGGCATCGCGATGGACCGGATCAAGCAGTTGCTTCGATTCGAGATCGACACCGGCGGTGACGCCGAGAGCGCCCTCCGCGAAGACGCCATCACCGTGTCGTTGCTGTGCATCGAGGAATTCCATCGAAATGGTGAACCGGAGTACTTCCACACGCTCTGGTACGTGCTCAGCAATCCCGTCCCTCGACAGTGGTGGCCGAACAAGCCACAGGCGGTCGGGGAGAGCCTGCCAGAGAACCTCGGTGAGTTCTCGGATGGCTACGTGAATTGGGGACCGGGGATCATCGGAAACGCGTTCCACGACGGCGGGCTCTGGATGGCGGCGATCTACGGCCTGGTCGTCGGTGGCGTCTTCCGGATCTTCGACGACCTGCTGCGCCGCCAGCCTTCGAATCCATGGCTCATCGCGATGCTCGCGGCCATGAGCCCCAAACTCGTGGCGTACAGCCGAGGGGACATCGCGGTCTACACCGTCGAGCTGCTCGGCCTCGCGATCCTCTTCATCGTCATCCTCAAGGTCACGGGGCTCGCCTTCGGGTCCACCGAGGAGGACGAATTCCACGTCGTGGACGATGACGAGGGCGACTGGGATCACATCGAAGAGACCGCGCTCGACTGAGATCGAGACGATTTCCGTCTTCCTTCCGGGGGGATCACGATCCACCCGACCGGTCGCACGGGGACCATCGCGGCGACCAACTCGAGCCCGTCGTACGGTGGACCCACCCGGGCACCATCAGACCACGAGATCAACGGACCGACGAATGTGGTTCGTGGACCACGCGATCAAGTCCCTGGTCGACGACGGATCGTCTCGATGTCACCGGGTCGATGACCCAGCCCGGACGCGGCCGATGAAGCGGTCCTGCGACTCGGGACGGGGACCGGATCGCTCGAGGCGATGTGAGTCTCCGAACCAACTACCGACGGCTGGTCAATCGCCGCCATTCGCGATCGAGACGCGACGTGCGGATCGTCGAGCTCGCTCCACCCAGTCCGCGGGCTTTCCCGTCGAGGTCTGGATGACCTTGGATCGCCCGTTCGGGTCCTTGCGACGGACCGCGATCGACAGAATGCGGTTCGGGACCACGCCCGATGCGTTCGAAATCGGATCCACGTCGGTGCCCACGCGTTGGATCGAGGCGTTGGCACCCGTTCCGGACGTCACCCCACCACCCGAGCCACGTGGCTTGATCTCGATCGATCCGGACGACCCCGCCGCAGATCCACCGCCACCACCGCTGCCACCGCCACCGGAGGACCGGGGCACGTCCGGCGCCGAACGACCGCCTGCGGGCGTGGACTCCATCGGCAAGTCGGGGAACTCGCTGGAGATTCGTTCCGCCTGCGCCTCGATCGCGTCCATCGGATCGTCAAAGGGGGGGTCACCCTCGCTCGATGCGGNCCCGCCGGATCCGGATTCGACGCCCAGCTGTTCATCGATTCCCGCGACGAGCTGGTCCAGCGACACGCCGGCGGCTCGGAGCCCGTCGGAACGGAAGAGCACGGTATGGCCTTCGAGCAACGCTTCGCGAATGCGACCCACGAGCTCCGCGATCACCGCGGGATCGGTACTCGCACCCGGGTAGTTCCGCATCCATCGAACAACGCCCGCCTGCATCGCTTCGTTGTGCAGCGCCCAGGGAACACAGTCCGGATTGTGTGCCGGATCGGATCGTTTCCACCACGCATCGACGGCGAAGACGGGAAACTCCGCCCAGCCCGGATTATCGAGCTTGGGTCGGGACTCCACGTAGACCGGGATTCCGATCGACTCGAGGTACTTGTAGAAGCGGAACTCGGGTCCGTCGTCGGAGAGTTTGACGGAGGCATCGGCACCGATCGATCCACCGGCGAGAAGAACCGGTTTCACGCACGCAAGCATGGTTCCCAGGATGGAGGCTGGATTTCCATCGGCGAAGGCGGACTTCAGCCGGTCGTCGGCGGAATCCGCCGTCCCGAGATAGGCGATGAGTTCGATCGGCTCGCCGAACGACCCCTGTACCACCGGCGCCCACGACTCCGAGAAGTTCTCGGTGAGTACGTCCAGACCCGCATCCTCGGCGTCGAGATACTGGTCGAACTGCATGACCTCACCTGAAAGCGTGCCGAAGGGATTGTGAAGCCAGAATCGACGAAGGCCCCAGTCATAGACGGCCCTCGCACGCTGGTCGACGAACTCGGGCCATCCTCCCGCGGTGATCTGATGTGTTGAGACCCCGCGGCGTGCCTGATCGTGGTGCGACCCTCCGATCAGCCAGGCTTCAACCAGCCGCTCCCGGGCCGGGCGGATGCTCTGGTCGGGATCCGTCGACGCAAGGGCCTCGTTTCCATGAGACGGGCCGAAGACGCCGATCGTGACTGCGGCGACGCAAAAGCATGAACGTATGGACATGACGATTCCCCGAAGTACCCTTCGTCGAGTTCCAAGACTCCTCTACCATCGGATTGTCGTATTCTCGGATCCAGATGGCAATCAAGATCACGGCCCCACAATTTCCTACAATCGTCATAGATCGACCATGCTGACCCAGCACGCCGCACGCGGCGCCACTCTCATGCTCGCGGCCAGCCTCTTCGGGCGGGTCGCCGCCCTCGCGGCGCAGATCGTGACCGGCCTGTTGCTCGCAGACGAGCAATTCGGCGTCTTTGCGATGGCGATCGGCATTCAGGCGATCGCCGGGATCCTGCAGGGCGGAAACGCCCTTTCCTATCTCGTCACCCTCCCACCGTCCCACCGTCGTTTCCGTACCGGAACCGTCTTCGGCATCAGTAGTGGTTTCTATCTCATCGGGGTGATCCCCATGCTGGTGCTCGCGCCGACGATCGCGAACCACTTCGACGAACCCAGCATCGTGGGCCTGCTCTGGATTCTCGGCGTCACCATGATGTTGTCGCCGATTCGGTTCGTCCTGCGGGCCAAAATGAACGCNCAGCTCGCCTTCGGGGCGAGCGCACTTGCATCCGCCATCAACAATCTGTTCGTCTATCCCCTCACGATCGTCCTCGCCATCTGGCTTCAAGACGCGATGGCCCTTGCGATCCCCGTGCTCGTCGGCGCGCTCGCTGAAATCATCTTTCTGTGGGTGAAGGCGCAACCGGTACGCACCGATTTCCAGCCGAGACGGCGCTTCCTTCGTCCGCTTCTCCATCAGTTCCGCTGGCTCGCGGCCGGTGCGGTCATGACGTCCCTCTTCAGCAGCGGCGACTACATGATCGCCGAGTTCCTGGTCGAAACCGCCGTGCTCGGAACCTACTACTTCGGTTTCCAACTCGCCGTTCAACCCGGCCGCATCTTCACGACCACGGTCCTCAACATTCTCGTNCCCGTGGTCAAGCGCCTGTCCCACGATCGTGATCGGCTTGTCGCCGCCCTTCGACGCCTGCTCAGCACCGGTGGCTACGCCATCACGGCCATCAACCTCTCGATGCTCGCGGTGATCGAACCACTGGAACGAGTGATCTGGAACGAAAAGTGGGCCGCCTCGGTGTTCACGGTTCAGATCCTGTCCGTCGGACTGACCTTCACCACCATCCTCGGAATCGGGATGTCTCCGTTGATGGCCCAACGCCGGTACCCGGAAAGCGTCTTCTGCGGCGGCATCCGCGCCATCTTCATGATGGCCGGCGCCGCGGTCGGAGCCCTGCTCTGGGGCACGCCGGATGGAATCGCACTCGCGGTGACGGTGGGAATGCTGATCGCTTCGGTGCTGGGAATCGCTTTCATCCTCCGGGCCTATGACGTTCCGATCATCGGCGCGATGCTTCACCTCACCCGTTCCACGGTGCCGGTGATCATCGTCGGCGGCACCGCCGCGGTGGTCGGACACCTGGCCCTCGGCGACTCCAGCGGGCGCTCGAGCGGCGTGGTCGCCCTCGTCGNCGCCGGCGCAACGTATGTGGCGCTTCTTCCGGTATCACTGCTGGCGATTCCAAGCGACACCCGAAGCCAGGTCATCGGACTGCTTCCCGGCCCCGTTCGTCGACGGCTGCCCGGTGGGAACGCTCAATCGGAGACGCAGGACTCGTAGACGGCCTCGAAGTCGCCCGCCACCGCCGCGGTATCGAGGTTCTCGAGCGTCCACGTCCGGCCCGACCGACCCATGGCCGCACCGTCGCGATCGCCTCGGACGAACGACTCGATCGCATCGGCGAAGGCCGTGCCCGCCTGCGGGATGATCACTCCACCGCCCGAACGCTCGATCTCGAGCCGTGTGTCGACCAGATCCGTGGTGATCACCGGGGTCGCCGCCGCCANCGCTTCGAAGAACACGAATCCGAAGTTCTCCTGGCTGGTGGGAAGCGCGAACACGTCGCATGCGGAATACAGGGCGTTCTTCAGGTCGCCGCCGACATGACCGGTCCAGAGGAAGCGGTCCTCCAGCGATGCCGCCTCGACCCGGGCCCGCATCGCTCGAACGTACTCCTCATCGCCGGTTCCCGCGACGAACACGTTCACATGCGTTCCCCGCTCACGAAGGCGCGCTGCGGCGTCGATCAGGTGCTCGATGCCCTTCTTCACCTGGATTCGACTCAGGAAGAGCACGTTGAATCCACCTTCACCGAGCACCGGCCACCTTTCGATCGCGGCGGCAGGATCCGGCACGTCGGCGTACGGCCCCAGATCGATCAGATTGGGAACCACCACGCCGTTTCCGCGTGGAAACCATTTCTTGGACTGCTCGAGCTCCGCGTCGGCCGTGCAGTGGACCGCGGCCGCGGACTCGAGGTACCGACGACCACCGATCAAGAGGTAGATTCGCTTGCGAAGGGCGCTCTGGTCCATGGACCAGTCGTCGAGCATCCCCCGAAGACTGATCACGTACGGGACGCCCGCGTCACGACAGATCGACGCCACCTGAAGATTCGCCGGCTCCCAGACGCCATGAACATGGATCACGTCGTAATCGGAAATCATCGTCGCCAGGCGGTCGATCGCCTCCCGTCCGAAACGACCGAAGGAACCCCGGACCGCGGGCAGATGTTCGACCATGGGTGTGCTCCCCGCGTTCGCCGGGTCGAGCCAGGCGGCGGGAACGTCGGTCACGTCCGTCGTCAGCAGACCCGTGGTGTGACCGCGGGCGAACATCGTCGCCACCTGATCGACCACGGCGCGCGGCGGGCCGCCACGCGTGAAGTCGATGTTCTGCATGTAGTGGGCGATTCGCATGCTGGTCCGAAACCCTTCGACGCCGCTTCGATCACGATCGAATCAAGGATTCGAACATGCTAGCGATCGAATCGAATGCTTCAGCCGGAAAGATGNACCCTTCCACCGATCAGGTCGCCGGCGATCGGCGCCGCGGTGGGCATTCCCGCTCCCGAAGGAACCGGAGCGGAACCCATCCGAACGGCCTCGGCATTTTCGTCGGCGAGCTTCACGAGCATGAGGCTCCACGTCTCACGCTCGTAGGCGAGCAAATCGACGACCTGACGCAATCCCTCGGGATCCCGTTCACTCATCGCGTCGACGAGGCTGGTGTAGAGGAAGGTGTAGAGGCCCGACAGGCGATCGCAGAGTTCACGATCGATGTCCGGTCGGAGACCCGACGTCAGCTCGGCGAGAATCGCCCGACACTGACGNCTGCCNTCGTACGCCTGNTCGAAGTTCTTCGNNTCNAGACCTTCCCGGGCCTGCTCCGCGAACCGGAGCGCGCCGTCGAGCAGGAGCAGTCGAAGCTCCGCCGGCGAGGCGGTCATGACCTTGGTGCGGAGATATTCCTGTGCTTGTTGAGTCATCGTCACACCCGTTTCATCGGCTCACACCCCACCCCAGGTGAGTACGACCTGTCCCGATCCCGCAGATTCCGCCGAACATCGACGCCGAGCGCAAATGCTGCCGGACTCAACCGATCAAGGCTCCGGCATTCGCCAGATTCTGAGAGATCATCCCGAGTGACGACTGCTGGCTCTGAAGTCTCGCAAGCGTCGTCTCCATCGCCGTGAATTCACGAAACAACCGCTCTTCCTTCGCCGCCAGTCGCTGGTCGATCTCCGCGATCCGATCGTTCTGAGCGTCGATCAAGGCGTCGAAATTCCGGCTTGCCAGGGTCACCGTGCCGTCGATCGAATTCGTGAGCTTCTCGATGGCCTGCTTGAAGAGGTCGCCGAAGCCGAGTTCCTCGTACGTCGTGGTGATGTTGTCGACGGTCACCCCGGGGGCGATGGTCTCGGTGGACGTTCCCGTGCTCTCGTAGGCGGCGAAGAGATTCTCGACCGCCTCGGGATCCTCCGCGTAGGCCTCTTCAAACCGCCCCTTGTCGAATTCGATCTGGCCTTCGCCCGCGATCTTGACCCCGACCTCGGCAAGGAAGCGGAACTGGGTGTCGACCCCGACCGCGCGCTGCTGGAGGATTCGATAGAGATCCTGCTTGATCTTGGCCACCGTGGGATCGCCGAGGAGCGGACCACGAATCTCCGACTCGCCGTCGTAACTGTCGTACTGGTTGATCGCTTCGATCACCCCGTTGAATCCGTCCACGAATGCCTGGACCGAATCGACGATGCCGGTCTCGTCGCGACTGACGTTCACGGTGACCGGTGAATCGGATGCCGACTGGAGCTCGATCTCGACGCCCGCGACGATGTTGTCGATCACGTTCGAGGTGCTCTCGACCAGGACGCCACCGGCGCCTTCTCCGATGAATACCTTCGCATTGCGGGCCGCGGTCAGCTCGTTGAATCCGAGATCGACGTCGCCCGTGTCCACGATGAGGTCGCCGGCGAGTCCGGAGATGTCCGAGCTCAGCACGAGGCGAAGCGGCGAACCGCCGGTGTTGGTGTTGAGCAAAGAGGCCGTCACCGCGAGTCCGGCGTCGTTGATCTTTCCGATGACCTCGTCGAGGGTGTCGGTGACTTCGAGATCGACGGATCGTTCATATGAACCATCGATCGACGCGCCGATCGATTCGGCCTCCCCGAGGATTCCGAGGTCGCGGGCGGTGCTGCCGGAAACGCTCTCGACCTTGATGGCGGCCGACCCGCCGACCGAGGTGTCGACGAGGATCATGCCGTCGCCGTCGTCGTTCAGGCGGGCTTCGACGTCGAGACCGCGACTGTTGATCTCGTTCATGACCTCGTAGAGGTTGTTCGAGTCGTTCCCGATGTCGACGACCGCGCTGATTCCGTTGCCGTCGGTGATTCGGAACTTGCCGAGTCCGACGCCCCGCCCGTAGTTCAACGTCGAGAGGTCGGACGCCGCGGAAACGTACTGCCGCTGGATGTTCAGCCCGCGGGCGGTGTCCGACGCGACGTCGACCTCGATCCCGAGCGCCGTCGCCGCGTCACCGGACACGACGAGATTCTGACTTCCGCCCGTCGAGTCGGAGACCGCGAGTCCGTTTCCTTCGGCGTTCGTTCCCACTTCGACGTCCACGCCGGCGAGTGCCGCCGCATCGTTGATGAAGGCGACGAGTTCCTCCATCGTCGGCTGCGTTTCGAGATTCTCGACCGTGACCGAATCGCCGTTCCGGTCGGTGATCGTGATGGATGACGGAGCCCCGAGTCCGGAACCGCCGTTGATGCTTTCGACCAGCACGGTTCCCATCCCACCGAGCACCCGCCCGCCGGTGAGGGAGGCGGACTCGACGCCCGCTTCGAAGCCGAGATCCTCGAGCGTCGTGACGCCGTAGTCGCCGCCGATTCCGTCGTCGAGCACCGTCACGAGCTCGCCCGCGGCCGCAAGCCGGATTCCGACGCCATCGGGCCCGACGCTCGCCGTCACCGCGCCGTCAGTCTGTTCGTTGATTCGATCGATGACGTCTTGAATCGTGCTCGCCGCCGCGATCTCGACGGTGTTCGGAAGTCGGTCACCATCGATGGAGTTTCCCGAACCGCCGCCGGCGCCGGTGAAGATGCCGAGATCCTCGGCGGTCTCATCGTCGAACGGGCCCGCACCGATCACTTCGAGATCCCCACCACCGCCCACCGCATCGACCAGCGAGAAACCCTCGCCGTCGGCGTCGATGGACATGACCACCTGGCCTTCTCCAAGTTCCTCCTCCAGCGCGGCGTTGACGCGGGAAAGCAGTTCCTGAACGTTGGTCACCGCCTCGGATTCGACTTCCCCGTCCTCGTCGAGAATCTGCCCGAGGGTGATGTCGACCTGCGTTCCATCGGTGGTGACGATCGAGAAGTCAGGCTGCCCCGTCGTTTCGTTGATTCGAATGCCTTCGCCGTCGTTCAGATCCGCAAGCAGGGTCTCGCCGTCGATCGAAGCATCCTGGCGACCGAGATCGATCCCGTGAACGATGCCGCCCGCTCCGCCGACTCGAATGCGGAAGTCCACCACGTTGTCACGAATCAACACTCCATTGTCGTCGTTGAGGGTGGACAGCAGCGAGAGTTCGTCGAGTCGGTTGATCACATCGCCGGTCAGGACATCGGATGCGACGTTCGCGACGATTCCGAGATCGCTCGCGGTCGTCGTTCCCCCCACGTCTTGAATCGAAAGGCTGCCGCTTCCACCTGAACCGTCCTGGATGACGATGCGGTCGCCGGAAAGCGACGCACTGACGCCGATGCCGGTCTCATCGTTGATCGCGTCGATGACTTCGGTGATCGACGACGCGAGCGAGAGGTCCACGATCGCGGCGTTGCCCGACCGGTCTTCGATTCGAATCGAACCGCGCTCGACGCCGGCGCCACCGTTGAGATCCTCAAGAAGCACGTCTCGACCGAGCCGACCATTCCCCCACTCGAACGACATCGAATCGAGTCCGAGCGGTTCGAGCGTGCTGCTCGTGAATCCGCCGGACATCACCTGGCTGGTCGACACCAGCTGCTTGACGCGAAACGCGTACTGGCCCGGGATCGCGGAGCTGCTGGCGTTCGCGAGGAGTACGCCTTCATCGCTCGACGTGGCATTGGTGGAACGAAAGATGTCCTCGGTTCGAAACGCCGAGGAAGCGGACTTGAACGCGAGCAGTCGCGCGTTCACGTCGAGCAACGCGGCATTCGACGCGTTGAGCCCGCCGATACGCTGAAAGATGGGCGTCTTCGCCTGCGCATCGAGCGAAAGAAGCTGCTGGATGATCGCGCCGGAATCGATCCCGCTCACGAGTCCGACGCTGCTGCTGATGGACATGCCCGATGCTCCCGTTGAACCACTCGACGCATCGCCACCGAATCCGTTCGGTCAGGCAGCGCGTCGCCACGTCGCTTCATCGTCCTGGTCGACGCGCACCCGCCAACCGGGCGCCGTCAGTCCCTGACGTCGAAGATGGAGCAAATCGGATGCCCATGATGCCAGGACCCGGTCGAACATCGCCTTGGCGCGTGCAACCGAGGGATCTTCGTCCGCGATCGGTTCGTGGAAAAGAGTGTCGAATGTGTCCATTGGTGGGCTCCAGACCGCTGCAACGGTGATTCGGCGTCCATTCATCACGAATGAACATCCCCAACCACGCAGCGTTTGGATCGGACCAACGAACCCGGTAATGAAGTGGAACCCGAACGATTAATGCGGATTCATCAGGTAGGACCATCTTGAAGCGCAAAAAAAGCTCCACCATGTCCACGGCCAGTGACCAAGGCGACCTGATCAGGCACGAAATACCCGCTGATGGTATTGGAGCGTTTTTATTATAGGACTAAGTTCAGTCGTGAGCGTTCGGGTCGAAGCCCATTTTCTCGAGCAGACCGTCGAACTGCTCCAGCGAGTAGAAGTCGAGCGTCACTCGCCCCTGCCCCTTCTTACGCCCAAGTTTCAGGCCCACCTTGGTACCCAGATGCAACGACAATCGCTTTTCAAGGTCGACCACATGTGGGGTTGGATCGGCCCGAACAGCAGCCTTTGAAGATCCGCCCGACGGAAGGGAGAGAGATTGAACTTGGCGTTCGGTTTCCCGAACACTCCAGCCTTCTCGAACACACTTCCCAAGCAGGGATTTTCGGCGTACGAGATCCTGGCAACCCAGGAGTGCCTTCGCGTGACCTTGCGTGATCAGTCCTTCTTGAATCGCGTTTCGAGTATCGCGGTCTGCCTCTCGAAGCCGAAGCAGGTTGCTCACCGTCGCCCGATCAATCCCAAGCTGAGCGGCGACCTCGGTCTGGGAAATCGCGTAACGATCAATCAACGAGGCAATCCCATCCGCTCGCTCGATCGGATCGAGATCTTCGCGCTGAAGATTCTCGATCATCGCCCATTCGGCCGCCGTGCGGTCATCGACCTGTCGAATGATGGCGGGGATTTCAGTACGCCCGAGTGACTGGAATGCTCGCCACCGTCGTTCACCCGCAACCAGTTCGTAACCATCCGTAGCCTGACGCACCACAATCGGTTGCATCAACCCGGCCTTTTCGATGGAGCGCGCAAGCGATGAAATCGCCTCCGCATCAAATCGCTGCCGAGGCTGGGCTTTGTTCGGAACAACTTCGCTGACCAGGATGGCTGAGGGTACGACACCCTTGGACTCGGAGTCCTCGCCACCGTGAGGCGGAGGGTTCTCCACCGAAACCGGCTTGTCGATTGAAACTGGCGAACCGATCAGGCTTCCGAGCCCTCGACCAAGACGCCGACCCACCGCTTTTTTCTCTGTAGCCATGACTGCCTCCATGCAAGACGAATGACCCCCGAAGCATATCGTCCCAGCCCCGATCGGTCGCAAGCCAACAACCAGCGACAAGTGTTCCACGTGGAACACTCCAATGAGCCGAGCAGGGGAGTACCTAGGAAACAGCGATGTTCCACGTGGAACATACGTCCTATAACCCACTAAACAAAAGCGCGTTCGCTTCTGATCGCGTGTTTTGATGACTTTTTCGTGGGTGTATGGTTATTTTAGAGGTCTTTTCGCGAGGGCGTGGCGCGTGCTCCAACAAGCGACCCGTTCGGTACCCTGTCCGCCGGTCTTCTCCAAACCTCGACCAGGAATCTTGAATGCCTCGCTTCTCGCACGCTTCTATCGCCCGATCGATGGTCACGGCCACCGCGATGGTCCTGCTCTCCGTCGTCATCAATGGATGCAACTCCACGCCTGCGGGCATTCCCGCCGATGCCGTCGTGGCAGGGGCGAATGAGAATGGGAGCACGATGCGGCTTCGCAGCGGACAGATGCTCGTCATCGAACTCCAATCGAATCCCTCGACCGGATACGTCTGGCAACTCGTCCGTGAGCCGAAC
>NYSY01000074.1 GCA_002683215.1 Planctomycetaceae bacterium | reverse complement strand
CGATGGCGTCCCCGACAGCAGCCCGCAGGCCCTGACCGGTGACCACTTCTTCTCCAACTGGGACAACAGTGGTCCGGTCAGCTTCTCGCTGAACGGTCTCAATCCCTGCGACACCGTGATCCTCGAATTCGCGGACCGTCGTGGTGGCGAGCGTGCCCTGGTCACCTTCGNNGGCGTCGACACCNTGATCGACGGCGTCCCCGACGGCGACGGCAGCGGTGTCTTCACCGGCGTCGGCGAGGTCTCCGGAAGCGACGTCTACAGCGGTTCCTTCACCGGACCCGACGGCGGCGGCGAAGGCAACCTCGCGGCGGCCAAGATCGTCATCATCCCCGGTACCGACTGCGGATCCTGCCCCGGTGATCTCAACGGCGACGACGTCGTCAACGCGGCCGACCTCGGCCTGCTCATCAGTGAGTGGGGCTGCAAGGGCACCTGCCCCGGCGACCTCAATGGTGATGGCGTGGTCAACGCGGCCGATCTCGGCCTGCTCATCAGTTACTGGGGACCGTGCCCCTGAGTGGACGGTCGTTCTCAAGACCACCATCTCCGGCGGGGACGTCCGCGTCCCCGCCGGAATTCGGTCGGGTGAACACCGGGGCCCGACGGGCCTCTTCGATGATCGAACAAGACCCGGTGCGGGCGGTGAACCGCCCGTATCGGGTCCTGTCTATCATCCCGCTGCACGACAGGTCCGCGACCTAACCTGGAGCCCCGGAAGAACATGAAACCAGCTCGCTTCGGATCCGCGTTGTTCCCGCATCTCGCAATCACGGTGGCCGTGTGCGGCAACGCGTTCGTCGCGACCGCGGATGGCCCTCCCGATCCCGCGGTCGGCTCCGAGCGGACGCTCTTCACCGAGTTGGATCCCGCGAACACCGGACTGGATTTCGTGAATCCGCTGATCGCGGATCATCCGAGAAGTTATCTCTACCCATTCGGTTACGCCTGCGGCGGCGTGAGCATCGGCGACCTCGACGGCGACGATCGTGCCGACGTGTTCTGCGTCGGCGGGCCGGAGGCGAACGGTCTGTTCCTCCAGCTTGCGCCCGACGAGGCGGATCCGGAGGGTGGATTGAGATTCGCCCGGGTGGAGGGGTCCAGGACCGACGGCGGGTTCGCGTGGGGGACCGGCGCGTCGCTGGTCGACATCGACGGCGACGGCGACCTCGACATCTACGTGTGCAACTACGACGCGCCGAACCAGCTCTACATCAACCGCTCGACCCCGGGCAATCCTGAATTCACCGAAGAGGCGTCGGCCTATCGCCTGAACATCCGGGATGCCTCCATCACCGCGACCTTCGCGGACATCGACAACGACGGTGATCTCGACGCGTACCTCGGCTGCAACCGTTACGTCCCTCCCAAGGGCCTCCCGACGGAGCCCCCCGGCGAGTTCGACCCGGAGACCGGTACCGTCGTCATGTTTCCGAAGTACGAGCGGTATTTCCGCGCCTGGCGAAATCCGGACGGGAACTTCGAGGGCGACAGCTACGGACGGGACGACTACCTGCTCCGGAACGACGGTCCGGACGCGAACGGGCAGATCAAGTTCTCGAGGATCACCGAGCCCGCCGGGATCGAGGGTTCCGGACATGCGCTCTCCGCGACCTGGCTGGACATCGACCGGGATGGTCTGATCGATCTGCACGTGGCCAACGACTTCGAGGATCCGGACCGTCTGTATCGGAATCTGGGGCCGGATTCGAGCGGCATGGTGCGATTCGAGAACGTGATCGGTGACGTGCTTCCGTACACGTCCTGGTCGAGCATGGGTGCCGACGAGGCGGATCTCGACGGCGACGGCCTGCTCGATCTGATGGTCGCGGACATGTCGGCGACCACGCATTTCAAGGCCAAGATCAACATGGGCGAGATGGGCGGTCGCCAGCGGAAGGTTCTCGAAGAGGGATGGCCGCGCCAGGCGATGCGCAACATGCTCTACCTCGACACCGGACGAGGCGCGTATCGGGAGGCTGGCTTCATGGCGGGGCTGAGCAGTTCCGACTGGACCTGGGCCGTGAAACTGGCGGACTTCGATCAGGATGGACGGCCCGACGTCTATTTCACCAATGGAATGAGTCGCAACTACACGGACTCGGACGTGCCCTTCTCGGGACGCCAGCGGTACGGCCGCACCCAGTGGGACCACTTCCGGGAGCAACCGCCGCTGGANGAACGAAACATCGCGTTTCGAAACGCCGGCGATCTCCGGTTCACCGACGTCGCGCAGGCGTGGGGGCTCGACAAGAACGGCATGAGCTACAGCGCCGCCTACGGCGATCTCGACGGCGACGGCGACCAGGATCTGGTGGTCGCGAACCTCGACGACACGGTCTCGCTCTACCGGAACGAGGCGACCGGGAACTGGCTGAAGGTCCGGCTCCGGAGCGACGAGGCGAACCGCCACGGCGCGGGGGCCCTGGTCCGCGTGGTCACCGGGACCGGCCGGACCCTGGTCCGGCGGGCGAATCCCTGGACCGGCTGGGCGTCCACCAACGACTCGGATCTCCACTTCGGCCTCGGTGAGGACGAGACGGTGCGAACCGTGGAGGTCTCGTGGCCCGGCAACGCCGTCCAGGAGGCAGGCCCCTTCGACGCGAATCGAACCGTGACGATCGAGCGTGATGCATCGCTGGTCCCCGAAGCGGAAGCCGGGCCCGGCCGTTTCGCCGCGGCGCCCGAAGGGATCGGTCCGGAATTCGTCCACCGCGAGAACCCGTTCGACGATTTCAAGGCTCAGCCGCTGCTGCCCGGGAAGATGTCCGCCTTCGGCCCCGCCATGAGCTGGGGTGATGCGAACGCGGACGGAAGACCGGACGTCCACTTCGGCGGCGCGGTGGGTCAGGCCGGGGAACTCTGGATCAACCAGGGCGACGGCGCCTTCCGACCCGCGAGCGTCTCCCTGCTGCAAGAGGATGCGGTCTGCGAGGATTCTGACTCGGTCTGGTTCGACGCCGATGGTGATGGCGATCTCGACCTGCTGGTCGCGAGCGGAAGCACCGAATTCGCGGAGCGCGACTATCGCCTTCTGAACCGCCTGTACCTCAACCAGGGCGTCGCCGAAGATGGTCTGACCCCACGGTTCACGCGGGCGCCGGACGCCGCGCTGGGCGGGCTCTCCTTCAGCACCGGAACGATCGCGGCGGCCGACGTCGACGCCGACGGCGATGTCGATCTCTTCCTCGGGAGTCGTTCCATCCCCGGGCGGTATCCGGTCGCCCCGGCGAGCCATCTGCTGATCAACCGGAGCGAGGGAGGTGACGTGCGGTTCGTGGACGCCACGGACGACATCGCCTCCGGTCTGGGACGCGTCGGTCTGGTGACCGGCGCGGAATGGGCGGACTTCGACGGTGACGGCCGGGTCGACCTCGCGGTCGCGACGGAATGGGGGCCGGTCCGCCTCTGGCGCAACGTCGACGACCGTTTCGTCGAGGTGACCGACGACGCCGGCCTCGGGGATCTCGGCGGCTGGTGGTACGGGCTCCGCGCCGGCGACGTCGACGGTGACGGCGACGTCGATCTGATCGGCCTCAACGCGGGGCTCAACACCAAGTACGGCGAACCCGACGCCGAAAATCCCGCGGTCCTCTTCTTCGGCGACATGGACGACTCCGGTCGTGCCCACCTGATCGAGGCGAAGTGCAAGGACGAAAGCATGCTTCCGATCCGCGGGCGCAGTTGCAGTTCGAGCGCGATGCCCGTGATCAAGCGGAACTTCGGCACCTTCCGCGATTTCGCGCTGGCGGACCTTCCCGAGATCTACAGCGAGGAACGGCTGGATTCCGCTCTTCGACTCGAGGCGGACCTGCTCGAATCGGGCGTGTGGTTGAACGTCTCGGAACCGGGCCGGCCCGCGTTCGAGTTCCTGCCGTTCCCCCGGGTCGCGCAGATCAGTCCCGCCTACGACGCGGCGGTCCGCGACTTCGATGGCGACGACATCGTCGACGTCTTCCTGGCGCAGAACCACGACCATCGTGAAGCGGAGACGGGGCTCTGGCGGGGAGGCGTGGGCCAGATCCTCCTCGGTCGCGGCGACGGCACCTACGTGCCGATGTCCCCGCGGGAGAGCGGGATCCTCCTGCGCGGGGACGCGACGAACGTGGAATCGGTGGACGTCGACGGGGACGGTCGAGCCGACCTCGTCGCGACGCAGAACGACGACCGGGTACGGGTCTTCCTCGATCGGGGCGGGGCCGGCGACTGATCGGTCGTGGGGGGCGTCGTTATCTTCGGGGCTCGAACGTCCGTGCCGGAGACCCCATGAATTTTCGAACCACGATCCTCGCCGTCTGTCTTCTTCTTCCGATCATCGGCGGATGCGCATCGGCGCCCGAGCGTGCCGCAGACCCGTTGCCGTCCTGGCGGAAAACGGCTGCCCGCGATTCGATCGTCGATTTCGTCGAGCGGGTGACCGATCCCGACGGTCCGGACTTCGTGCCCGTCGCCGAACGTGTCGCGGTCTTCGACAACGACGGGACCCTCTGGTCCGAGCAGCCCATCTACTTCCAGTTCGAGTTCGCGGTCGAGCTGGCGAGGCGTGCGGTGGGCGAACGACCGGAACTCGGGACCGAAGAACCCTTCCGGACCGCGATCGAGGGCGAGCCGATCGACTTTCTCACGGCCGGGTCCGCGGGATTGCTGCGGCTGCTGCTCGCCACGCATTCGGGAACCACCACCGATGAGTTCAGCGACGCCGGAACGACCTGGTTCCGCGATGCCCGCCATCCCACCACCGGCCTGCCGTACACCGCGATGGTCTATCAGCCGATGCTCGAGCTGCTGGAGTATCTCGAGCGGAACGAATTCTCCAACTGGATCGTCTCCGGAGGTGATGCCGATTTCATTCGGGTCTTCGCCGAAGCCACGTACGGCATTCCTCCGGAGCGGGTGATCGGATCGCAGATGGAGCTCGAGCATCGATCGACGCCGGAGGGCGTCGGCCTGATTCGAACCCCCGGTTTCGCCGTCTTCAACGACGGGCCGCAGAAGGTGATCAGCATCCACCGGGCGATCGGGCGTCGTCCCGTCGCGGCGTTTGGAAACTCGGACGGCGACCTCGAGATGCTGGAGTGGACGGCCGGCGGCGAGGGGCCGACCCTCTGTGCATACCTGCACCACACCGACGAGGTCCGCGAATGGGCTTACGATCGTGGATCGAAGATCGGGGCTTTGGATCGGGGGCTCGACACCGCCGAAGCTCGGTCCTGGCCCGTGATCGACATGAAGCGGGACTGGAAAGTAGTCTTTCCGGATCCACAGTGAACGGGGCCTGCAATTCGTTCGCCTGCATGACACCAACGGAAACATGAGACGAATGCATCACATCCGATCGATCATCACGACGTCGTCAGCCACGCTGTTCCTCGCCGTTTTCGCCGTCGGCTGCTCCACGCCGAAGCGGAACGCCGTGCCGCGCGAGCACATCCGGGACGCCTCACCTCCGGGGATGGAGTCGTGGCGGATCACCCGGGACGACGATCTGGCGTCTACGGGGCCCGGCGGGCAGGATCGGGTGGGACGTCTGATCGACCAGATGAAGGCCAGTGGCCTCGACCGGGCGCCGATCGAGGTGCTCGCGATCTCGGGCGGCGGTGAGAACGGCGCGTACGGTGCCGGACTTCTCTGCGGCTGGTCCGAGTTGGGAACCCGGCCGACGTTCAACGTCGTCACCGGGGTCTCGACCGGGGCCCTCACGGCGCCTTTCGCTTTCCTCGGATCCGACTATGACGAGCAACTCAAGGCCTGCTACACCACGCTGAGCACCAGTGAACTCGTCACCGAACGTGGTCTTCTCGAAGGCCTGACCAGCGACGCGCTGAGCGATCCGGACGGACTTCGGCGAATGCTCGAGACGCAGTTCGACGAGGAGGCGTACCGCCGCGTGGGGGAGGAGCATCTCAAGGGGAGGCGACTCTTCGTCGGGACCACGAATCTCGATCGCATGGAGCCTTCCTACTGGTGCCTCAGCGCCATCGCGGCCGAAGACCTGCCCGGGGGACGTCAGCTCGCCCTCGACATCATCCTCGCATCCGCGTCCATCCCCGGTGTCTTTCCGCCCGTGATGATCGAGGTGGTCGCTCCGGATGGCCGTACCTACGACGAGATGCACGTCGACGGCGGGGTCTCGACCCAGGTCTTCACCTACCCCGTCGCGCTTCGGCTCCGTGATTCCGAGGCGCTCGGGGACGAGCGAGGGGGAACGCCCACGGTCTGGGTGATTCGCAACGCCCCGCTCGTGTTCCGCTACAAGCAGGTGGCGAGATCGCTCTTCGACATCGCGGGACGCTCGATCTCCGGCCTGATCCGAAGCAACGGCATCGGGGACCTCTACCGGATCTGGCTCACGTCGATCCGGGACGGATTCGACTTCCGCCTCGCGTCGATTCCCTTCGACTTCGACGTCGAACCCTCGGAACCCTTCGATCCGGCCCACATGACGGCGTTGTTCGAGCGGGGCCGAAGCGACATCCTCACCGGCGAGGCGTGGCGCGACCATCCGCCGCAGATCGACGCGTCGGACGTGGAAGCGCTCCGGGCGGAACTGAACGCACGGGCCGAGGATTCGAACCGACCCTGACGGTCGAATCCACGAACTCCGTTTCGGCCGCGGCGCTGCCGTGGGTCATTCGCTCGAGAATCCCCCGGCCACGGTCCGAAACACGGGCGCTTCGTCGTGAATCGAGGTCTAGAATCGCGCCTTCGGGTTTGACTGCGGCGTCGCCGGTTCGGCCGCCCCTTCGCGCCGCGTGTTGTTCCGACTCGCGGGAGCGACTACCATGCTGGGCTCGGTTCTTGTGACTGGCTTGCCCGGCATCGCGTTCGCGATCCGATTTTCCATTTCGTCGCGATCCGAATCTCCTGCTCGCGGCGGCCCCGAACCGAACCGGCCTCCTCAATCCACGTTCCATCCGGTCGATCGGCATCAATTCCGATCGCGACCGTCCACGTCCCCCCGGGGTCGTGGCGAGACCAGTCTTCGCACGATCCCCACCATGTCCCAGTTCACCATCCACCTGCCGTCGTTTCTTCCGATCGGTCACCGCGAGCTCGATCTGAGATCGGGATCGAGCGGTTCCTTCAAGGCCGACATCCTCTCGGGCATGACGGTGGCGCTGGCGCTGGTGCCGGAGGCCGTGGCCTTCGCGTTTCTCGCCGGCGTCCCGCCGCTGGTCGGACTCTACGCGGCCTTCATCATCTGTCTCATCACCTCGGTGCTGGGTGGGAGACCCGGCATGATCTCGGGCGCGACCGGGGCGATGGGTGTCGTGGTGGTGGCGCTGGTCGCCCAGTACGGGATCGGATTCCTCTTTCCCGCCGTCGTCCTCTGCGGCCTGATCCAGATCACGGTCGGACTGCTCAGGATGGGCAAGTTCATTCGGATCGTCCCGCACCCCGTGATTCTCGGTTTCGTCAACGGACTGGCGGTGGTCATCCTGCTCGCGCAGCTCGGAAGTTTCAAGACGCTGGACGCGGAGGGGACCATGGCGTTCCTCACCGGCAGCCGGCTCTGGCTGATGCTCGGGATGGTCGTGGCGACGATGGCGATCATCGCGTTCCTGCCCCGATTCACCAAGGCGATTCCGTCCTCGCTGGCCGCCATTCTCGTCGTCTCCGTGGCGGCGTTCTTCATCAACGGATCGGGCGGCGAAGTTGGGGCCACCGAAGGAGACGGGGCCGGCGAGCCGGCCCGCCCGATGCTGACCGTGGGCGACATGCTGGTGGACAGCACCGTGGCGGCGGCGGTCGGGGAGGCTCAGCGGGAGAAGGACCTCGCGGTGCTGGCGACGGCGCAGGCGGGGCTTCCGGAAGGCATCGAGGTGGTCCCGGATGCGCTCGCCCCGATCGCACCGCTCACCGAAGCCGAACGCGCCGCGGCGATCGCCTCGGTCGACGTCTCCGCGGTGGGCATCGCGGGCGGTCTTCCCCGCCCGGCCTGGTGGGACTTCAGCCTGCCGCCCTTCAACCTCACGACCCTGTGGATCATCCTGCCCTACTCGCTGATTCTCGCGGGGGTCGGCCTGATCGAGTCGCTGATGACCCTGACGCTCATCGACGAACTGACCGAAACCCGCGGCAACGGGAACCGCGAGTGCGTGGGCCAGGGGGTCGCGAACGTGGCGTGCGGCCTGTTCGGCGGCATGGGCGGGTGCGCGATGATCGGGCAGTCGCTGATCAACGTGAAGTCCGGCGGTCGCGGCCGACTCTCGGGCGTGACGGCCGCGGTGACGCTGCTTCTGTTCATCCTCTTCCTCGCGCCTTGGATCGAAGCGGTGCCGATGGCGGCGCTGGTCGGCGTGATGTTCATGGTGGTGATCGGGACGTTCGAGTGGACGACGCTGCAGACCTGGCGCCGGATTCCGTTTCCCGAGGTCCTGATCATGCTCGTCGTCGCGATCTACACGGTGTTCATGCACGATCTCGCGACCGCGGTCATTCTGGGCGTCGCGCTGTCGGCGCTGGTCTTCGCCTGGAACAAGAGCAAGCACCTGATCGCCGACGTCTCGACCGATGAGCGGGGCCAGAAGGTCTATCAGTTGCACGGGGTCCTCTTCTTCGGGACGGTCACGCGATTTCGCGATCTCTTCACGCCGCAGGACGATCCCGACGAGATCGTGATCGACTTCTACTTCAGCCGGGTCTACGACCAGTCCGGACTCGAGGCGATCAACAATCTGGCGGAGCGCTATCAGGCCCTCGGAAAACGCCTCCATCTCCGCCACCTCAGCGAGGACTGCCGGCGTCTGCTCGATCGGGCCGGAGATCTCGTGGAGGTCGACATCAGCGAGGATCCGCACTACCACGTGCTCGCCGATCGCGTCCCGCCGATCTGAATCGGGCTGCCGGCGGCGGAACATCCCCTGTCGAACGACCGTCGGGGAACGAGCCACGGGGGGGCCGGCATTCGGGTAGTTTCCGTGCGATGAACGACACCACGCCGGGCCCCATCGCACGACGCCTCGAACGACTTCGCCGGAGCGAAGATCCCCAGCTGATCGCCCGCCTCGCCAGCGGCTGGGCGGTGCTCGGTGATCGGCAGCCCGAGGCGATCGAGGGGTGCTGCATGCTCCTTCCGGATCCCGGGGTGGCCTCCGTCAACGACCTCGACGAGACCGCACGCTCGGTCTTCATGACGGATTTCGTACGGCTCGGTGACGCCATCCTCGCGGCGACCGGCGCGGAGCGGATCAACTACCTCGTCCTGTGCAATCAGGTTCCCGAACTCCACGGACACGCGATCCCCCGATTCCCCGCGGAGAATCCGGAGAAGCGGCTTCTCGGCCCGTTCGAAGCGTACGACTTCGACACGGTGCGGCAGGCGGACGGCGGGGGACGGGACGCGGGGCTCCTCGCTCGACTTCGCGAAGCCTTGACGGGGGAGGCGTGATCATGCGGCGATCGCGCGGATCGCATCCCCGATCCATGCGGTCGGAATCGGAGGGCGGTCCTCATGGCTGACCGGGGAAGGTCGGCCGTGGTCCGCATCGCGGATGAGGACGTCGACGCAACGCTCGACCTGGCGCTTCGGGAGCTTCTCTCCGCCTGCTTCACGAAGCCCGGCGACGAGATCTTCCGCACCAGGCGGTACTACGCGCAACCACCATCGTGGCGATGGTCGATCCGGCGGGAGGATCGTCTGATCGCCCACGTCGCGGCGCACGATCTCTCGATCCGGGCCGGCATCCCGCCTCGCCTTCATACCCGGCGCGTCCTCGGGATCGCCGAAGTCTGCGTCGCACCCTCGAGTCGCGGTGCAGGTCTGGTCGGGGAGATGCTCGAGGCCGCTCACGCGTTCGGCGTGGAACGAGGCTTCGACTTCGCGATGTTGTTCGGGCGAGCGGCGATCTACGGGTCGAGTGGCTACCACGCGACAACCGGCCGCGTCCACGTCACCGGCGTCGACGGATCCCGGTCCGTCCGGTGTGACGCCTTGATCCGGTCGCTCGCCGAAGACGCTCCCAAGGAGGACTTGATCGTGGATGGTCCTGCGTTCTGAACGCCGGGGAGGGGGGCGTGCGAACGGACGACGCGATGGTCCGGGGCCTCGTGGTAGGCTGAAGGACCAATTCTTGAAAGGACCGATCGATGAACTCGACCATCACCATGACCGCGGCCGCCCTCGTGCTGGCCTGCCCTTCCTTCTCCCACGCCGCACCGCCGACCGAGGCGGAGATCGAGGAGAAGATCGCCGCCGCGATGACCTACTACCGGGCGCAGGGCCCGGACTTCTCGCTCGACGACCCGGGCTTCCATGCCGTGCTCGACGCGCAGCTCAACGGGATCGACCTCGCCGAGTGCGACATGAAGACGATCGCCGCGATGGAGATGCTCTGGGCGTACTCCCCGAACGCGAAGCCGATCTGGATGGGGCGGGTCGAGGAAGCGGCCGCCGGTCCGGAGTGGCTCGACGCGTGCCTGATCCTCGCGGGCATGGGCGAGAACGACAAGGCGCTGGCGTTCGCGACGCCGCACGGCTTCGCCGAAGTGCCGGACGACCGGCTCGGTGAGGTCATCGATGCGATGGGGCCGTTGTCCGAGGAGCAGTTGATTCCGATGCAGGGTGAGCTGGTGCTGCTCGTGGATCGGATGCCCGACGGGGATGCGACGACGTTCATGACCGGGTGGCCGTCGTATCCCGAGCTTCTCTCCAAGGCGAAGGTCGATGCGGACCGCCGGCGTGTGATCCACGATCGTCTCGTCGAAGCGATGAAGCAGGGCATGGCGAAGTCCGAGGAACTCGCGAAGACGGCGCCCGAAGCCGAGGTCAAGAATCACCGGCAAGCCGCGGACCGGATGAAGAGCACGCTTGCGTTCCTCGCCGGCCCGGCCGGGCGAGGTGAACTCATCGGCTACGCGGCCCCGAAGGTCGACCTGCTCTGGAACAGCGAAGGCGCCGACTGGAAGTCCTTCGAAAGCCTCAAGGGCAAGGTCGTGGTGCTGGACTTCTGGGCCACCTGGTGCGGACCGTGCGTCGGTTCGTTCCCACAGGTCAGGGAGCTGGTCGAGTACTACGACGGCTACGACGTCGTCGTGCTCGGGATCACGAGCGAACAGGGAAGCGTGATCTTCCGTGACGAGCGTGGGAAGGTGAAAGCCGAGGACTTCGCGGGCGAGTGTGGGATGATGAAGGAGTACGCCGAGGCGATGGACGTCACCTGGCCGGTGGCGTTCACCAAGCAGAACGTCTTCAACGCCGACTTCGGAATCCGTGGGATTCCCCACGTCGCGATCATCGCCCCGGACGGCAAGGTGGCCTACAACAATCTGCATCCCGCGGATCCGCTCGCGGACAAGGTCGAGAAGATCAACGGCCTCCTGAAGAAGGCCGGGCTGAAGCATCCGCCGTCCGTCGCGGCGAAGAGGGGGACCGAGAAGGGGTGATCGAGGCCGTCTCGGTACCGGACGTCGGGCGGCATCGCGGGTCGCCGCGGCCCCACCACGCATGCCGCCCTCGTTCCACGGCCAAGCCCCTGATGGGCGGTTCACCCGGACGTCGTCGCGTTGCTCGCGGATCCCGGTCTCGCCGCGGTATCCCGACTGCGATCGCTCCGAGTCGGTGGAGCGGCTCGTCATCGGCCCGCGGCCGGGATCGGAAGGGCGGGACGTCCCGGGGACGTGACGGGCGGGCCCCCCGTCCGAAATCACCCCCGCGATCCGTGATCACCGGCCCGGCACGACTCGACCGGCCGGAGGATGCCGGTCGCGATTCGTCGAAGGAGTCGGGACGATGAGCATGTCAGCCTTGTTCCGAGGCGGTTTTTCCGGGATCTACCATCGGCTGTGGGCTCTGAGCGGGTCGATGCAGCAGGGTCCCAAGATCTTCATCATCGGCTTCAACAAGACGGCGACTAGTTCACTCCATCAGTTCTTCGAGCGCAACAGGCTCCCGGGGGTCCACTGGGACCATTCCCATCTGGTCCAGTGTTTCGAGCGGAACATCCGGGACGGAAAGCGACTGCTGTCGGGGGGACGGGTGCAGGCGCGGAATTTCGTCCGGCCGTCCGCCTACGAGGATCGGACCGTCTTCTCCGACATGACCAACCCACACACCGACCAGGATCCGAAGGACTTCTACAAGCGACTCGACTCGGACTACCCGGGCTCGAAGTTCATCCTGAACACGAGGGACGCGGAATCATGGATCCGGTCTCGTTTCAAGCACGAGCAGGGCCACTTCGTGAGAAAGCAACTCAAGTTCTACGGGCTGGACGACTCCGGAACGGGTCGCGAAAAGTTGAAGTCGATCTATCGGAAGATGCACGAGGAGCACCATCGGGACGTCCTCGATCACTTCCGGGACCGGGAGGACGACCTCGTGGTGTTCGACATCCTCAAGGACGACATCCAGAAGGTGGTGGATTTCTTCGAGGGCATCTACGTCCTGAAGACCCGACGCTACCCTCACGTCGGCCGGACGAGGAGGTGAACGGAACTCGTGCCCGCCGACGGGACCGCTTCCTCGCGGTGGACGGGGGAGGATCGTGGCGGCCGCACCCGGATCGTGCTTGCGAAGTCGCTCGATCGAGCCGGATCCGGGGGATCATGTCCACGGAATCGAACGCCGGGATCGAGTCTCCCGGGTCGAGGGCGGCGGCGGACCCGTCCCCGGCGAGGCTGCGTCGCCCTCGACCGCCTCATCGGCCGTGGTGACGGATAGACTCCGGCTCGACGCCCGCTCCCCGGAGATCCTCCATGCCACGCCGAACCTTCCTGCTCCCGCTTCTCGTCGTCATCGCCTGTGGAACGGCGTTCCTTCCATCGGCATTCGCGGACGAAGTCATCGGCGTGTTCGAGACGGTGGATGCGGACCGCCCCGGCGCGTGGCTTGTCGGTGGCGACGCGTACATCGTCGATCCGGAGATCCCCACGATCGGATCGGTGGTGTTGCCGGAAGCGGGCGAACTGGTTCGGGTGCTGTTCGAGTTCCGCGACGGGGTCCGACATGCCACCTCGGTCTCGCCGTTGGGATTCGGGGCGGAAGAGGTCCAGGATGGCCCGTATCTCCTATGGAAGGACGCCGACTCGGCGACCCTGGTCACGGTGGTCGACGGGGGGGTCATTCGCACCGAGCACGACGGCCTCGAGGCGGGCGACGTGATCGCCACGCCGAGTGGCATCGTCCCCGGGATCGTCGTGGATCCATCCCCCGATCCGTCCGCCGCCGACTGGCCCGATGCCGCGCGGATCATCGCAGTGAGCGACCTTGAGGGGAATCGAGAGACGTTCCTGGGGTTCCTTCGCGGCAACGGCGTCGTCGATGACGCCGGTCGCTGGGCATGGGGCGACGGTCACCTCGTGCTCGACGGCGACATCGTCGATCGCGGAGACGAGGTGACGGAACTGCTGTGGACGATTCGTCGACTCGAACGAGGGGCGGAGCGGGCGGGCGGTCGCGTCCACTACGTGCTGGGCAACCACGAGTCGATGGTGATGGCGGGCGATCTTCGCTACATCCACCCGAAGTATCGATTCACCTCGGATCGAATCGGCGAGACCTACGACGCCCTCCACGGTCCATCCAGTGAGATCGGGCGGTGGCTTCGAAGCCGGAACAGCGTGATCCGGGTCGGTCCGTTCCTCTTCGTGCACGCGGGATATTCGCCGGCGCTCGACGGACTGGGACTCGGGATGGACGAGATCAACGAGGCGATCCGCGCGGGGCTCGGCCCGCCGGCCTGGCCCGCCGCGGCCCGCGCGGACCTCCGGACCGGTCTCATCTGGCACCAGCAGGGGCCGCACTGGTACCGGGGCTACTTCCCGCAACACGCCGCGCAGTGGGGGGGGCGCCCGTCCGACGAACAGATCGCCGCGATCCTCGAGCGACACGGGGCGGACCACGTGGTGGTGGGACACACGCTGGTCGACGAGATCGGCTGGATCGACGGCCGCCCGGCGTTGATCGGGATCGACGTCGCCTGGCGGGACCCCGCCGAGGCGGCGGGCCTGCTCTTCGATGGTGGTGAGCTGCACCGGGTCGATTCGGCGGGGCGAAGGACGCCGCTCACGCGGCCGTCGGCCACCGACTCGGCTGAGTGAGTCGCGGTCGATCCGTCCGGGGCGGTAGCATCCGCTGATCGAGATCGATCCCGATTCGAACCGCGGAGGCCACACATGAGCCACGATCGACGACGTTTTCTCGCGACCGGCGCCGCCGCCTCGGTGCTTCCGATCACCTCGGCGATCGCGGGCGGCGGGCGGCAGGATTCACCGGTTCCCGCGACGAGCGACGGGGGGGCGCGACGGACCCATCCGATCGCACTGTCGACCTATTCGCTCTGGCGGTTTCGAAACGACGAGTATCGCGACATGGATCGGTGCATCGATCTCGCGGACGAGTTCGGCTTCGACGGGATCGAGTTCCTGCTCTATCAGATCGGCCAGAACGAACTGCTGAGTCGCGCTCGCCGCATGGCCTACAAGCGTCGCGCCCAGCGTCTGGGACTTCCGCTCATGGGTCTCTCCACCCACCAGGGGTTCGTGACGCCGGACGAGGAGAAGCGGGCGTTCAACATCGATCGCACCATCGCCCAGATCGAGATCGCCTACGACCTCGGGATTCCGGTGATGCGGGTCAACACCGGGACCTGGGGAACCTCGAAGGACTTCGACGATCTCATGGCGAATCGGGGCATCGAATCCCCGCTGCCGGGATACACGGACGAGGATGCGTTTCCGTGGGTGATCGAAGCGTTCGAGAAGTGCCTGCCCACCGCCGAGCGGTGCGGGGTGGTCCTCGGGCTCGAAAATCACTGGGGCCTCGGCCTGACCCCGGAGGGAATTCTTCGAATCGTCGAAGCGATCGATTCGCCGTGGCTCCAGATCACCACCGACACCGGCAACTTCCTCGAGGAGCCATACGACCGGCTCGCGAAGCTTGCGCCCCGCACGGTGCTCGTGCAGGCCAAGACCTACTTCGGTGGCGGCCAGTGGTATTCACTCGACCTCGACTATCCGCGAATCGGCCGGATCCTCGATGAGCACGGGTACCGCGGTTGGATCTCCCTGGAGTTCGAGGGGATGGAGGATCCGCGGACCGCGATTCCCCGAAGCCTCGAACTGCTGCGATCGTCCTTCCCCCGCGACGCCTGAGCGTCACGCTCACTCCCCGGACTGGATCGACTCGAGTTCGGCCCATCGGGCGTACAGCGCCCTCACCTTCTCCTGGCCCGCCGACAGCGCCTCGAACGCGGCCGCGGCCTTCGCATGATCCGCGGCGACCGCGGGATCGTTCGTGACGGCTTCGAGTGCTTCAGCCTCGGTCTCCGCGGCGAGGATCGCCGCTTCCATGCCGTCGTGCTCCCGCTGTTCCTTGTAGGAGAGCTTCCGACCGCGCTTCCGACCGTCGGGGATCGTCGCCACCGGGGATTTGGTCTTCGGCGTCGCGGTTCGGGCCGGCGTCGCGTTCGAATCCCGGGCCCGGTGCTCCATCCACTGCTGGTGGGTCTGGAAGATCTTCGCCCCGCCCGCGTCGTCGAGTCCGAGGTACTCGGTCGCGATCCGCTCGAGCATGAAGCGATCGTGGGTGACCAGCACCAGCGCGCCGGGGAAGTCGAGCAACGCCTCTTCGAGCACCTCGAGCGAGGGGATGTCGAGGTCGTTCGTCGGTTCGTCGAGCAGCAGGACGTCGGCTGGATCGAGCATCAGGTTGGCGATGAGGACCCGGGCCTGTTCTCCCCCCGAGAGATTTCCGACGTAGGTCGACAGTTGATCGGGTTCGAAGAGGAATCGCTTCGCCCAACCGCTCACGTGGACCATCCGCCCCTGGAATTCGACCATGTCCCCGACCGGGCACAGCGCTTCCTGGAGCGTCTGCGCCGCCACGAGGGTTCCGCGGTGCTGGCTGAAGACCACGGTGCGGAGTTCCGCGGCTCGCTTGATCGTGCCGACATCGGGTTCGAGTTCGCCGGACATCAGCCGGAGCAGCGTGGTCTTTCCGGAACCGTTCACCCCGACCAGACCGAGCCGGCGGCCGGGCGTCAGGGTCAGATCGATTCCCTCGAAGAGACGCTTTCCGCCCATCGACTTGCCGACGCCGTGAAGCGAAAGGAGTCGCTTGGTCTTCCGGTCCGTCGCCTGAAAGTCGATGGAGGTCGCCTTCGTCGGGGCCGCGTTTCGATCCTTGATCGCCTTCAGTTCCCCACGCCGCGTGGTCGCGTCGTCGACCTGGGTCTTGTTGCGGGTCTGCCGTCCCTGGATCCCCTGGCGGAGCCAGGCGGTGTCGCGGCGCACCCGGTTGGCGAGAATGGATTGCGCCGCGGCCTGGGCTTCGAGGAACTCCTCCTTGCGGCGGATGAAGTTCGTGTAGTTGCCTTCGGCTTCGAACGTGCCACCGGGGTAGGCCTTCGAGAGTTCGATCACCCGGGTCGCGGTGTTTTCGAGGAATCGACGGTCGTGGGTGACGAACATGAAGGTCGCGTTCGATTGCTTCACGAACTGCTCGAGCCAGACCACGCCTTCCAGATCGAGGTGGTTCGTGGGCTCGTCGAGCATGAGCATGTCGGGATCGTGGGCGAGGGCGCAGGCGAGCGAGAGTCGTTTTCGCCAGCCGCCGCTGAGCGTCGAGACGGACCGGTCGAAATCCTCGAAGCCGAGCCGCGAGAGCACGATCGCGGCTCGGGTCTCGGGATCGAGGCGATCGTCGTCGTCGAGTTCCCCCGCCACCGCGGACATCGGCGTCTCGCCCTCGGGAAAGCGATCGTCCTGCGGGACGTAGATCTGGGTCGTTCCCTTCTGTCGCGCGACCTCGCCCGCGTCCGGCGCATCCACGCCGGCGAGGATCTTCATCAGGGTCGACTTTCCGGCGCCGTTCGGACCGATGAGTCCGATCCGTTCGCCGTTCGCCACCTGCAGGTCGACTCCTTCGAACAGCAGGTTCGAAGGGTGCGACTTCGCGAGGTTGCGGACGTTGAGCAGACTTGGCATTGGGATCGCCTGAGACGGCGTGATCATCGTCGAGATCGGCGTTCGCCGCGAACGGCATCATCGATTTCCGGTCGATCGATCACCGGTGAGATCGAGCCGCGGTCGGGCCCGGGGTTCAGCCTCGTCCGCCAGTGCTTCCCCGGGGGCCGGCGCCCTTGCCACGCTTGCCGGGACGACCGGGGCCGCCGGAGTGACTGCGCTTCGGTCCGCCGCCGTTGCCGGCGCCTTCGGGGCGAGCCGACCGAGCCCCGGTCTTGCCGCGCTTCTTCGGGCCACCGCCCGCGGGGCGATACTTGCCTCCACCCTGGCCGGTCTTGCCGCCACCGGCGGAATGTCCGCCATGGGACGACGTGGATCGCTTCCAGGGCCGCGAGCCTCCGCCACTGTTGGAGTTCGCGGGTCGTTCACCCGGGCTGGCGTTCTTCTTGCGGGGCTTCCCGGAACCCTCCGCGGGCTTGGGATCGTTGAAGCGACGGCTGCCCTCGGGGTGATCGTTTCCGCCCGCGGTGTTCCGGCGTCGATTCTTCTTCGCGCTACCACTCCAGGAATTCTTCTTCTGCCATCCGCCGCCCTTCCTTGGGGCCGGGCCGCCGCCGGGTCGGTGATTGCGGGATCCGCCGGTCGACGGTGCGGGGGCGGTGAAGGTGAGCTCGGGGTGGTCGGTCTGCACCTCGGGCTTCGCATCGGTTCGTTTTTCGACCGAGCGGAGAAGCGGAAGCTCCTCCCGGCTGCAGAAGGAGACCGCGATGCCCGAAGCGCCGGCGCGGGCGGTTCGCCCGATGCGATGCACGTAGGACTCGGGCTCGATCGGCATGTCGTAGTTGACCACGTGGGTGATCTCGTCGACGTCGATGCCGCGCGAGGCGATGTCGGTCGCGACCAGCACCGGGATCTTGCCGGCCCGGAACGCATCCATCGCCCGGGTGCGGGCGTTCTGCGACTTGTTCCCGTGGATGGCCTCGGCCTTGATCTTCGCCTTGCGGAGGACGCGGGTGAGCTTGTCGGCGCCGTACTTCGTACGGGTGAAGACGAGGGTCCGCCCCATGTCGCCCCGCTCGAAGAGCTTCGCGATCATGGCGGGCTTGTTCACCTTCTCCACGAAGTAGAGGTGCTGGGTGATCGATTCGGCGGTGGTCGATTCCGGCGCAGTCTCGATCCGGGCCGGGTCGTTCAGCATCGAATCGGCCAGCTTCCGGATCTCGGAGGAGACGGTCGCCGAGAAGAACAGCGTCTGTCGGTCCTCGGGAACGAGCGAGACCACGCGGCGGATGTCGTTGATGAAGCCCATGTCGAGCATCCGGTCCGCTTCGTCGAGGACGAGGACCTCGACCGCGCTGAGATCGACGTGACCCTGGTTGATCAGGTCGAGCAGTCGCCCCGGGGTCGCGACGAGGATGTCGAGCCCGTTGCGGAGCGCGGTGACCTGACGACCCTGGCCGACGCCGCCGTAGATCACGGCGTGTCGCAGTCGGAGATGTCGCCCGTAGTCCACGAAACTGTCGTGGATCTGATCCGCCAACTCACGCGTGGGACAGAGGATCAGTGCGCGGGGTGGTCGGCCTCGCATCGCCTGGCGACGCTCTCGGCGGTTGCCGCCGCCACGACGGTCGGCCACGGGCGGCTCACCGGCCTCGAGACGCTGGAGAATGGGAAGTGCAAAGGCGCACGTCTTCCCCGTACCGGTCTGAGCGCAGCCGAGCACGTCCCGTCCCGTGAGGGCTTCGGGAATGGCGTGGGCCTGGATGGGGGTCGGCGTCTCGTATCCGTCTTCGGAGACGGCGCGGAGGATCGGGGCGGACAGCCCGAGTTCCTGAAAGGTCATGGTTGGTTTTCCGGAGTTGCGGTGGAACGGTCGTCGGTCGTGCTGAGCGATCGGCCGAAGTGCCTCCGGACGCGGGGGCGCCCTCGAAAAGTCACTCGGCTGGAACGGCCGTTCGTCGTTCCGAATCGGACCACGGTAGGTGAAACCCGCCGTGAAGTCCAGAAGGTGGAGTTCATCAGGAATGTCCAACCCCTTCGAGATGCCGAAAACCGGCGTCCGGTATCACCTCGGCGGTCTCAAGCGGTCTGCGGGAGCGGGGTCGAGGGGTCAGTTCCGCTCGGCGTTCCAGCCCTCGACGAACGCGGCGAATTCCGTCATCGATCCGTGGACGGGAATCGACGGAACGCGATCGAAGTCGAGCTCGCGCGCGGTACGTCCACCGACCACCAGGGTGAGGTTCTCCTCGACGCAGCGGGCTGCGAAATCGATGACCTGGGAACTCAGGCCAGGGGCTTCCGGCGGAAGGTCGTTGATGCTCATCCAGACGAAGTCGGGGCGCTGTTCGGGGTCGTCGGTGAAGCAGGCGAGCTCGAAGACCTCGATCGGGGTGTTCGGGCCGAGGTTCACGGCCCGGAAGCCGTGCTCCTGAAGCACGGCGGTCGTGAGCAGCGGGGGAAGCTTGTATTCGTCACCCGAGATCGCGCCACCGATCGCCCGCGGGCCCGCTCGATCGTTTCGAACCATCTTGGAGAGCTCGATCACGAGACCGACGCAGATCTCGGTGGCCCGGTGTTCGATCAGGATGCCTTCCGGACCGTGATGCCAGAGCTCGCCGATTCGGTCGAAACTCTCCCGAATCGGTCCGTCCGCGAGTGCGGCGATGGTCTCACCATCGAGGAATCGTTGGAACAGATGGTTTCGCGCACCGAGGTCATGACCGCGTCGCATCAGCTCGAGAAAGGCCTCGTCGGGGTTCTCCAGCGTCGTCAGGTCGATTTCCGGGTTGGCTGCAACCGATCCGGGGAGCCCGAGGATTTCCGGCCTGACCAGCGACATTTTTCGGGCTCGGACGAATCTGATCGCCTCGTTCCGATCAATTCTGCGATGTCCTCCGGCGGTCCGCGATACCTGAAGGAGCCCTCGGTCGGTCCACCGCTTGAGCGATGACTCGCTCACACCAATCGCGATGGATAAGTCCTTCGGTGAAAGTAGGTTGCCGGTCGTGGGCATGGCGGGGCGGTTCTCGCGAAGCGGAAACGGATCAGAAAATCCTAGCCTGCATCGGGGGGATAATGGACGATTTGAATGATTTTTCTAGAAACAGCCTGCATTGGACGCTGGCGGCCTGTAGAGTATGGACGAATTGGACGTTTTCGAAGGGTCCAAACAACAAGGTTGCCACCCCATGGCACGGCGGTGAAGGGACTTGTCCCGACACCGCCGTGCTTTTTCATTCGCTGTGATCGTCGAGCGGTCGATTCACGAGCGGGCTCGCCTCGCAGTGATACGAGACCAATCCACGGGTGCGTGCGCGGGTCGATCCACCAGACCAGCGAAAGCCACGAACGTGATTCGATGGTGAGGAAGTCGAGATCCTTTCCCGCCGACCCGTCTCGGGATCGGTGTCGTCGAACCAGAAGGCTTCGCCCACCGGCGTCGAATGGGGCCGGGTTGTCGGATCAAGTTCGATCGAGGATCATCCCAGCATGCTGACCATCGCCTTCTTGAAGTCGTTCCTCGCGCTTTTCGCGATGATGAACCCCATCGGCAACACGGGGATCTTCATTGCGGTGACCGGTGACCTGCCGGCCTCCTTCAAGCTCCGCGCGGCCATCAAGATGACCGTCTGCATCTCGCTGATTCTCGTCGCTTCGATCTGGAGCGGGACCGCGATCCTCGATGCCTTCGGAATCTCCCTCGCCGCGTTCCAGCTGGCTGGCGGATTGATCGTGCTCGGCATCGGGTTCAAGATGATCGGAGGCGGGGAGAATTCGGCTCACCAGACGGAGGAGGGCAAGAAGCAGCTTGAAAATCTCGACCAGAAGGAAGACGCAGTAAACAGCAAGTTGATCGTTCCGCTTTCGATGCCGATGATGGGTGGCCCGGGATCGATCGCCACGGTGGTCACCGTGGCCGCGGCCTATCCGACGATCCCCGGCCTGGTGGGCACGACCCTCGGTACCGTAGCCTTGACCGTGCTGATGGGAACATGCTTCGCCGCGAGTGGCCTGCTTCGTCGCTTCATCACCCCGCACGCCCAGCAGATCATCCTCCGGTTCATGGGTATGATCCTCATCGCGATCGCCGCCGACATGATGTTGACCGGGTTCAAGCAATCGCTGGACAGTGGCATCAAGGTCGTCGTACCCACGATCGTCGACGAAGTCGGAGAGGCGCAGGCCGCTCGAGCGGGGGCGACCGGACCCGCCGATGCCGCGTCGGCTTCGAAGTGACTGCTTCAAGGGGCGTGGAAGGAAATCGCAGGGATCACTGGAATCCGATCGAAAAAGAGTGGGGCCGGTGGTCAGCGACGGTGATCGCGGTGAAGGGGCATGGATCCGTTAAACCGCGTTCGAACGTCGAAAATCAGGTTCGAAAAGGAGTGTCGTGATGATTCGATCCGCCGATTCGGCACGTACCGACGCCGCCGACCGAAACGTGCTTGGTGGCGAACTGAAGCCCTGCAGCATCGAGCCGCTGACCGGGTACTACCGCGATGGATGCTGCCGCTCCGGACCCGATGACCAGGGGATCCACTCGGTCTGCAGCCTGATGACCGCGGAATTCCTCGAATTCAGCAAGGCCGCGGGCAACGACCTTTCGACGCCACGCCCGGAATGGGGGTTCGACGGGCTCAAGCCCGGTGACCGCTGGTGTCTCTGCGCCGCGCGATGGCGTGAAGCGGACGACGCGGGAGCCTCACCCCAGGTCTTCCTTGCGGCGACCCACGTGAGAACCCTCGATGTGGTTTCGCTCGATCGCCTTCGGACGCGGGCCCTCGACGACTGAATCCCGCGATTCCAGCGGGCCGACCTCACGGAAGGAATCGGGACTCGTCACCGTCGCCGGGAATTCGGCACGCATCGGCCGGGCCGAACCATCCCAGCCGTCGTTTCGCGACGAAGCGATACGCAGCGTCGCGCAGGAACTTCGGCAGGATCCGGCTCGTCGCGGCGATGACACCCCAGCCACCGCCGACGGCTCGCAGCGCGGAGCGCACCGCGTCGCTCTCGATCCACACGCCACGATCGTCCACCAACACCATCGTGGACAGATCCTCGGGTCGATCACGGTCGAGGTTCGCGTAGGTCTCACCTTGCAGCGGCGCAAATCGAAGCCTCGCCCTTCCATCGTGTCGAAGAAACCAGTCGACACAACGGTGGCAAAGGCCGCACTCGCCGTCGTAGAAGAGTACTGGCGACGGCTCGCCGGGGATCGGCTGGTTCGCGTCCGTGCCTTCTTGTCTCGTGCGGTTCGACATGTTCGATTCCTGCTTGGACGGCTCTCGAACTCCGGTGGATCAGTCCGTGGCCCGGCTCGCCGGTACCGGCGAGAATCCCTTCACGCGAACGCCATCCGAGCAGTGCACGACCGGAGCGCCCTCGACCTCGATCCCCGCCGCGCGAACGAGGCCGGTATCGATTCGCCCCGCGGTCGCCGACCGCAGATCCCATGGTGGATGATCCACCCGACCGCGAATCAACCGCCCACGTCGCATCGAATACAGATGATATCGCTCCACCAGGAAGTGCTCGAGGGAGCCGGGCGCCGGCCGGGGGATCGGTGGACCGGGCGTCCAGTCGAGCCGACCTTCGCCATCACCGCGATGGCGGCTGAGGCCGTAGTGGAACGTCTCGCCGGTTCGTTCTCGGTGGAATCGAGCGAGCCGGTAGTTCAGACCCCAGACCACGCGGCCCCCGATCACCGCGAGTCGCGACTCGGCGTCGAGGGAGAAGAACCACACCCCCGGAACGCCGCGATGACGCACGTAGGTCCGGACGTTGCATTCGAGGAACGTGCCGAGCCCGGGCAGGGTCGGGACGCCTCGGAAGTCACAGTCCCGCATCTCGAACGGAATCAGTCCGATCCAGGCCGCGCCGTCGTGGGTGTCGAGCTCCAGTTCGGGGGGGATCAGGGTTCGGAGGATCTCGGGTGAGACCCGCCAGTGGGCGAACGCGATGTCCGCCCAGGTCATGACCACCGCGGGGGTTCGCGTCGGAAGTTCGGGAAGGTCGGGCATCGAGAGGCTCGCAGTCTTCTCCCCGGACGGTAGCATCTCGAACTTCGCCGAGCCGGTTCGGCGGAGCGTTTTATGGTCGAGGAGCGGCGTCATGGCGGCAGACAAGTCGGAAGTCCCCATCTATTCGATGATCGGCGTCACCAAGCGGGTGGGGAAGAAGGACATTCTCAAGGACATCAATCTCAGCTACTTCCACGGGGCGAAGATCGGCGTGCTGGGCCTCAACGGGTCGGGCAAATCGACCCTGCTGAAGATCCTCGCGGGGATCGACACCGAATTCGACGGCNANACCGAGATCAAGCGTGGATTCACGATCGGCTANCTGGANCAGGANCCGCTGGTNGACGAGTCNCGNACCGTCCGNGAGATCGTNGANGAGGGNGCNGGNGAGACCNNGGCCCTGCTNCGGGAGTTCGAGGAGATCAANGCNCGNTTCGCGGANGAGATGNNCGCGGACGACATGGAGAAGCTCCTCGAGAAGCAGGGNGANGTNCAGGAGCGNCTCGACNNGCTCGATGCNTGGAANCTCGAGAGCCGNNTGAAGCAGGCGATGGACGCCCTCCGGTGTCCGCCCGAGGACCAGTCCTGCGAGACNCTGTCNGGTGGCGAGAANCGGCGGGTGGCCCTNTGCNGGCTCCTGCTCACNCANCCCGACATCCTNCTGCTCGACGAGCCGACNAANCACCTCGANGCNGAGAGCATCGCNTGGCTCGANCAGCANCTGCAGCGNTANGCNGGCACGGTNATCGCGGTCACGCATGATCGGTACTTCCTCGACAACGTCGCNGGGTGGATCCTCGAACTNGANCGAGGCGANGGAATCCCCTGGCGNGGCAACTACTCNTCNTGGCTCGANCAGAAGGACAAGCGGCTCGCGGTGGAGGCCCGTGGCGAGGACAAGCGTCGNAANGCCCTGCAGCGGGAGCTCAAGTGGATCCAGCAGAATCCGAAGGGGCGTCAGTCGAAGAACAAGGCTCGAATCTCCTCGTACGAGAAGATGCTCGGCGAACAGGGACGCGAGAAGCTGGCGGAGATCGAGATCTGGATCCCGCCCGGCCCGCGCCTCGGCGATCGGGTCATCACCGCGAAGTCCGTCTCCAAGGCGTTCGGCGAGAAGCTGCTCTTCGACGACCTGACGTTCAGCCTGCCCCCGGGCGGGGTGGTCGGCGTGGTCGGACCGAACGGTGCCGGCAAGACGACGATGTTCAAGATGATCACCGGCGACGACGAGGTCGATGCGGGCGCGTTCGAGGTGGGCGAAACCGTCAAGCTCGGGTACGTCGAACAGGGACGCGATTCATTGCCGGCGGGCAAGTCCATCTGGGAGGCGATCACCGACGGCGACGAGGAACTCAAGCTCGGAAACGCCACGGTCAACAGTCGAGCCTACGTCAGCCGCTTCGGCTTCACGGGGACCTCCCAGCAGAAATGCGTCGACGACCTCTCGGGCGGCGAGCGGAATCGGGTGCATCTCGCCCGGATGCTCCGCAGTGAGTGCAACGTGCTCCTGCTCGACGAACCCACCAACGATCTCGACGTCCACACGCTGCGAGCGCTCGAGGACGCGATCGAGTCGTTCGCGGGCTGTGCCGTCGTGATCAGCCATGATCGCTGGTTCCTCGACCGGATCACCACCCACATCCTCGCCTTCGAGGGCGACAGCGTGGTGAAGTGGTGGGAGGGCGATTGGTCGAGCTACGAGGCGGATCGGCGGAAGCGGCTCGGCGAGGACGCGACGAATCCGAGCCGGATCAAGTACCGGCGGCTCGTCCGGGACTGACCAGGCCGACCGACCCGGCCATCGGAACACGAACACCGGCCCTCCCATCGGGGAGGACCGGCGTCGTTCGTTCCGGAGTCGGTGGTCGGCGGGTGCCGTTCGCCGGATCACTTGAATCGATCGAGGGTCATCGACTTTCCGGTCGCCTGGTCGGTGAAGACCGTGGTGTCGTCGCCCATCGAAACCTGGTAGACGCGGGGCGGAATGCCCTGGCCGTCCAGCGTGATCTGCGCTCCCTCGGTCGTGTACCGCCCGCTCACGGCGCGGGTGGTGTCTCCGTACTTCGCTTCCGCGGTGAAGGTCCCGTCGGGGGCGAAGGTCACGGCGCCGAAGGAGAACGGCGCTTCATCGGCGGTGGCGCGTCCTTGCCAGGTTCCGACGACCTTGCTGGAGGCCGCATTGCATCCGGTCAGGGTGAGGATGCCAAGGAGGAGGGTGGTGGAGATGGCATTTCGCATCGTGGTTTCCTGTCGTTGTTGGTTCAAGGAGGAGATTGCCCGCTGAGACGGGATCTTGGAGAATGATGCTCGTTCCGGCCCCGATTCACAAGTCGACGTTCGGCCAGATCAGGCGTGCCTCCGGTCGTCCGCCCGTTCCTCGAGCGGACGGGCGATTAATTCGTTATTTCTGAACTTGCGGGATGGATATGATCGAAACCGAACGAAGTCTACACACGTTCTGCCCTGCGGAGTCCGCGTCACGTGAGTTCAAAAGACAGCACTGCCACCGTGGTCGCGGGAATTCCCGCGTCCGACATGTCCCTCTATCACCGCATTCGTTTTCTGGTCGGTGATCCCGCCGCGTTGATCGAATGGGAGGAGAACGGCGAGCGACGGTCGACGTTGATGGTCAGGGACATCGAGATGTCCCGGGCACGTGCNACGGCGCGAGCCGACGACGTCACCTGCCCGGGTGACTTCGAACCGACCGGAGGGCTCTCGGGTGACCGAGGCATCGCCACGGCGCAGGCCACGGCGGAGTTTCTGATTCGGCACGGAATCGAGCGCGCGGTGGTCCATCGGGATCTTCCGATGCTCTTCGCGGACTGTCTTCTCGAACGAGGGATCGAGGTGGTCTGCGATCGTGACCTGGGCATCGTCGATCGCCGGGCGAAGGACGAGGAGGAGATCGGACATCTCCGCGCCGCGCAGGCGGTGACCGAATCGGCGATGCGGCTGGCTTGCGAGACCATCGCTCGAGCCAACGCGGACTCGGCCGGAACCCTGCTTCACGAAGGTGCGATCCTCACCAGCGAGATCGTGCGTTCGATGATCGACCTTCATCTCATCAAGCGGGGATTCTCGACGCGTCCGTCGATCGTCGCCGGCGGACCGGCGGGCGCCGACTGTCACGAGCTGGGATCGGGACCGCTGCGCACCGGTGAGCCCGTGATCATCGACATCTTTCCCCAGNACAAGAAGACGCGTTACAACGGCGATTGCACTCGTACGGTGGTTCACGGGACGATCTCCCCCCGGCTCGCGGCGATGCATGCCGCGGTCAAGGCCGCCAAGGCCGCATCGGAGGCCGCCACCTGCGCCGGGACGACCGGNGAGGCCGTGCATGAAGCCGGTCTCGCGGAGATCCGGGCCCGCGGATTCGGCGTCGGGCTGCCTCCGGAGGACGGCGGTGACTACTGCGGCATGGTGCACGGAACCGGGCACGGCCTCGGGCTCGACGTTCACGAGGCGCCGCTGCTGGATTTCAAGGGGCCGCCGCTGGTGATCGGCGACGCGGTCACCATCGAGCCGGGGGTCTACGACGCCCGGCTGGGCGGCATCCGGATCGAGGATCTGGTGATCGTCACGGCGAAGGGATGCGTGAACTTGAACACGCTTCCGGAGGAACTCGACTGGCGCTGAGGCCGCGCGTTCAACCGGCGGCGGCGCGAAGTGCGTCCGCCAACGCCTGATGAAGGCGTTCGTGATCCGTCACGGAGTCGAGGACGGCTCGAAGCGCGTCGATCCGCTGGGGACCGGACAGCCCGGGATCAAGTCCGTCGATGGCCGAATCCCCGAGTTGTTCCAAGGCGGCGAGCGTCCATTGGAGGTCCGGCTGTTCGAGGTCGGCGGGCGGATCGATGCGGGTCCGCACGGTGCTGCCACCGATCGCGACGATGGTCACCAGCCCCATTCGATTCACCGGTTCGCGGCACACCACCAGCACCGGGACCTCGAGCTGGAGCGCTGCGATCCGGAGTCGTCGAGCGTCGGCGCCGACGCCGTTCGGTTCGATCAGGTAGACGCCCGCTTCGACGGATTCGATTTCTGCGGGAACCGAATCGAGAACGTCGACCTGGCCCTTGGCCGCGTCGATGGCGTCGAGGGCGCGTTGCCGCCGGGCCTCCTGCAGCGGAAGACACGCCCGCGCTGCGGATTCGTGATCCCCCGACTCGATGGCGAGGTCGAGGGCGGCGACCGCGTGGCGTTCGGCCTCGAACCAGGCCGTCTGCTTCATCGCGGCCTCGGTCTTCTCGAGCAGGGTCTCGATGCGTCTGTGCGTCGTCTTGGTTGCCATGGTGTTCGCCGGATCTTCCAGGTCAGGAATTCGAATCGCTCGCCGCTTCGAAGCGGTGGTGAAGTCCATCGAGCAGGGTCCGCCACGCGGTGGTGGACTCCGGGAGTTCGTAGAGAAGGCAGTCGCAGGTCGCCGAGACGTCTTCCGCGACCATGGCGTCCTTGAGTCGGCCGAGCCGCTTCTGGAGATCGACGATCGCGTCGGCGAGTCGAACCCCGTCGAATTCGACGTCCTCGGTCGGGATCTCGGCGAGCGAGAGTCCCTGAACGACGGCATCGCGAATTCCGGACCAGCCTTCGAGGGACTGCATGAGCGAAGCCATGCCCTCGGCGGCCCGCCCGCCCTGCATGGCTTCCGCCGCGACACGCTGTTCGCGTTCGGCTGCGGTGAGGGTCTCCGCCGCCTGGAGGAACGTGTCCCGGAGGAGGGCCTCCATCGTGGTGGTGAGCATGTGCACCTCTTCCGCGGCGTCCTGGAGGCGGGTCGTGGTCTGGAGCTCCTCGTCGGTGAGCATGGCGCCATCGACGCGGACTTCGACCACCAACCGACCGGCCTTCTCCGCCGCTTCGGCCGCGATGGCGATGGCTTCACCCACGGTGCCCGCAGGGATCTCGCAGGGATTCTCATCGAGCAGGATGCGCATGGGTCGGCTCCGGTTGAAGGGGCTGTGGAGGACGGCTTCCCGGAGACATCGGCATTCCGGGGCCGGCGGATCAGCGGAAACCGCCCAGAGCGACGGTAATGAGGCTTCTGGTGGGCGTGGGGGTCACGGGACCGGGGTACGGGTCATTCCTGCTCGGCGTCGACCAGCATGAACTTGATGTGCGCTTCCGCCGCGACTCGATCATCCACCATCGCCTTGCAGCGGACGTGCCCGAGCCGGGCGCTGGCTCGGACGCGTTCGGCCTCCAGCACCAGTTGGTCACCGGGGCCGACGGGCTTCCGAAGCTTGACTTTGTCGAGGCTCAGCAGCACCGCGATCTTGCCGGTGTGTTCCAGTCGTTGACTGAGCAGAAGACCGCCCAGCTGGGCCATCGCCTCGATGATGAGGACGCCGGGCATGATCGGGGTTCCGGGGTAGTGGCCCTGGAAGAACGGCTCGTTCATCGTCACGTTCTTGACGCCGACGGCCCGATGTTCGCCGTCCATCTCGATCACCCGATCCACGAGCAGCATGGGATATCGATGGGGAAGCGTCCGCTGGATGGTGCGGATGTCCATGACTCGACCGTGCTGGACGCTGAAGCGGCGATCCGCCGCCGCCATCTGCTCGCGGATCGCGAGCCCGAGCCGGCGATTGAGGCCATGGCCGGATCGATACGCGACCACGCGGCATCGGACCGGACAGCCGACCAGATAGAGGTCGCCGAGCATGTCGAGGATCTTGTGGCGGACCGGCTCGTCTTCGAAGCGGTAGGTGTTCTCGATGGGGCCGTCGTCGCCAATGACCAGGACGTCCTTCGGCGTGAGGTGTCGGCCGATGCCACGTTCCCACATCGCCTTCGCCTCCTCTTCGAGGCTGAAGGTCCGGGCCGAAGAAAGGTTCTGCACGTAGTCCTCGACCGCGGTGTCCCAGTTGAGGACCTGTCGCTTGATGCGGCCGCCGAAGGCGTTGTAGTCGAGATCGAACACCACCCGCATGCCGGGCGTCTTGTGGGGGATCGCGGCGATCATGGCGTCGCCCTCGTCGATCACGATCGCCTCCTGAAGATCGAAGAATCGACGATCGGCGTCCTGTTCCACCACGCCGACTTCGAGCATGGGATCGATGAAGGGGCGGGCGGATCCGTCCCCCCCGGGCAGCTCGGGCCCGTGGATCCGGATCAGGGCGTTGTCGATGCCGAGTCCCGCGAGCGAGGACATGCAGTGTTCGACGGTCTCGATGGTCGCTTCGCCTGATTTCAGCGTGGTTCGTCGGCCGCGGGGGACGACGTTCTCGACGAGCGCGGGGATCCGGACCGGTGGGTCGAGATCGTTTCGCTCGAACACGATTCCGTGGTCGGGATCCGCGGGCTCGATCACCACTTCCACCGGCGCTCCGAGCAACAGTCCCAGGCCCTTCACGGTGATGGGAGCGGCGAGGGTGTGCTGACGCGAAGAGACCGCGGGCGGTGATGTCGGATCGTCGACATCCTCGGTTGGGGGTTCGCGCTCGGGCTCGGTCTCGGGTCGCAGCATGGTGTCGGTGATATTGGGCTCAGCGGTCGTCGAGAAGTTCCTTCAGGCGTTTTGACCAGTCAGGCAGTCTACGAATCACGGCCTGTTCCTTCATGGCGATTCGGGCTTCCTTGGCCGGCATGCCTGCCCAGGTCTCGCCATCCGGGATGTCGTTCATCACTGCCGAGCGGCCTGCGATCTGACAACCCGATCCGATGTTGATGTGGTCGCTCAGGCCGGAGCCGCCACCGATGAGGGTACCGTCGCCGACTGTCGTGCTCCCGGGAATTCCCGTCAATCCACTGATCACGACGCATCGACCGATCCTGACGTTGTGCCCGATCTGGCAGAGATTGTCGATCTTGCTTCCCGCACCGATGACCGTGGGCCCGAACTTGCCGCGGTCGACACAGGCGTTCGCGCCGATCTCGACTTCCTCGCCGATCTCGACGTGGCCGACGTGGGGGATCTTCCGGAGGCCGCGACCGTCCGGGGCGGGGCGGTAACCGAAGCCGTCGCTGCCGATCACGACTCCGGCGTGCAGGATCGAACGGGCCCCGATCACGCAGCGTTCCCGAACCGTCACGTTGGCATGAAGCTGGACATCTTCGCCGACGACCGCATCCGCGTAGATCCGGGCGCCGGACTCGATGCATGCGTTGGAACCGATGCGGCATCGGGGGCCGATCACCACGAAGGGGCCGATCGCGGCGCCGTCGGCGATCGAGGCCGTCGGGTCCACCCGGGCGTCGGGATGGACGCCGGCGGGGGGGTGGTCGGCGAGCTCGGCGGCCGCCGCCTCGATGAGCTCGAGCACCTGGATCATGGCCTGGTCCGCATTCGCGACGCGGATCGCGGCGCGGCCGGTCGGGTCCCATTCCCCGAGGTCGAGTTCACGGGTGACCAACGCGACCGAAGCGTTCGAAGTCGCCCAGTGTCGCGCATGGCGGGCGTCGCCGATGAAGGTCAGGTCACCCTCGAGCGCGTGTTCGACGGTGTCGATCCCCCGGGCGACGGCGTCTTCGGCGCCCTCGATGGTTCCATCGACGAGCACCGCGATCTCCGCGGCGGTCCGGGGCGAGTGGAGAGCCGGGCCGAGATCGTTCACCCGCCGCTTCCGGTCGCCGCGTTCATGCGGGAGAGCAGGATGTCGGTGATGTCGAACGCTTCGGATGAATAGATCATCCGGCGAGCCGAGATCTGCTTCTGCATCGCTTCGGCGGTGGACGGTTCGAGTTGCGGCACCGTGTCGTCGATGATGACCATGTCGATGGGCGGCGTCTGGGCCTTCGCGAACGCCTCGACCTCGGACCGGATCCGCTCGTAGACGGTACGCATGGACTTCGCTCGTTCCGCCTCGACCTTGAGTCGGGCGAACTGCTCGATCGCCTGGTACTCGCTGATCGCGGCTTCGGCGTCGCGGCTGGTCTTGAGCCAGGCCTCCCCGCCCTGCTCGAAGTTCTCGAGCTCGGCCTGCAGGTTTTCAATGCGTCCCCGCAGCTGGTCGAGTTCCGCGTCGTACTTGACCGCGACGGCGTCGACCCGCTCGCCCTCGGTCTTCTGGACGTCGAGGTTGTTGAAGAGGCGTTCGAGATCGACCGTGGCCACGAGCGGTGGGCTGGTCGGCACGGCGAACATGACCCGGGCCGCTCCGGCGAGCAAGGCGATCGCGGCGGTTCCGGCGACGAGAATTCTGAGTCGTGATGCGTTCATGGTTCGGTGGTCCGGTTGCGATTCGATCAGGGGGCGACGATGGCGTTGTTCATGCGGACGATCACCTGGTCCGAGATGTCGGTGGTGTTGGCCGCGAAGAGAATCCGGCGGTTCGTGATCTGCTGGAGAACCTGCGTCTGAAGCGGGACCTGGGTCCCGGACTGGGTTCGAATCTCACCCGCGGAGTCGTCGACGAGGACCAGCGCGAAGCCCTCGGCTTCCGCGACGCGTTCCGCCTCACGTCGGAGATTTCGATAGATGCTTCGCCACATCAGGGACTGCTCCCGGTCGACTTCGACCGCCTTCATGTTCGCCCACTGTTCGAGGCGAAGCTGCATCAACGCGACTTCGTCGCGTATCGTCTGGCGTTCTTCCGGCGACGAGGCGGCCTCGCTCTCGGCGAGCCGACGCTCCATCGCCTGCTGACGGCCGATGCCCTCCTGCTGGATCGAACCCTTGAGGGCCTCGATCCTGATCTCCCATTCGGACTTCTCGTCGATCTGCTCGAGCACCCGGGCGACGTTGACCACCGCGACCGGCGTCGGATCCGCCTTCACCACCGTCGGGCGGGAGGCGTTCACGGACATCGTGTGGAGCAGGACGACGAGGCTCGCCACGAGGGCGGTGGGGCCGAAAAGGCGAGCGAGAGGATTCGTTGACGTGAGTCGGTCCACGGGCATGCGACGAAACTCCGAAGGGAGGAATGGGCGGAAGGGTCGCTGAGGATTGTACGGATCCCCACCGATCCGGGGGTTGGAACGGGGTCCGTCGAGGGGATTCAGAAGGGAAGGGCCGCGCTGAAACTGAAGACCTGGCGCTCGTCGTCGGCCTGCTTGACCAGCGGGAAGCCGAAGTCGAAGGCCAGCGGGGCGGGCCCGAGAATCGGCAGGTAGAGGCGGACGCCGAGGCCCACCGAGACCCGGTAGTCGTCGAAGCCCGGCGTGTCGCTCACCGTGCCGGAATCGACGAACACGACGCCGGCGAAGCTTTCACCGACGATCGGCACCTCGTACTGGGCGCCGGCGAAGAAGAGCCAGCTGCCGCCGATCGGCTCGAAATCGCCGGATCCATTCGGCTGCCCGAGGGTCCGGTCGGACTTCGGGCTGATGGTTCGGAACTGGAACCCGCGGAAGGTCTGGCCGCCGAGGTAGTACTTCTGGAACGTGGGGGCATCGCCCTGGAAGATCCACGACACGTCGGTCTGAAGGCTCAGGACATGCTTCCGGCCGAGGAAGTCCTCGTAGAGGGTGAGGAAGCTCGCGAGCTCCGCGTTCACACTCCAGTAGTCGACGTTTTCGGGCTCGGACAAGCCGTCGTTCGTGGTTCGATCGATGCTCAGCGGAATCGCCTTGGTGAGGCCGAGCTGCAGGGCGGAGCCCTTGCTCGGTCGGAAGGGATCGTCGACGGTGGTTCGCCGCAGCGTGCCGCCGATCGTCGCGAAGAGGTCCGGTCCCCGGTCGTCGATGACCGCCAGCGGCGTCGACGGGTCGAACTCGGTCAACTCCACCCGCTGGATGGAGGCCGCGACGTTCCCCACCCAGACGTCGCCCAGTCGCTGGCCGAGATTGCCGCTGGCCACGAGCCGTTCTTCGGTGTACTGGCTGAAGATCCGATTGCGGTACGAGCTGGCGACCTGGGCGGAGACGTTCGACTCGAAGATGTGCGGTTCGGTGAGGGATACCGAGAACTGGCTCACCTCGGTGCCGGGGGCGACGGTGATGTCGAACGATTGTCCCGCACCGCGGAAGGCCCGGCCGCTGATCAGTTCCTCGGCGGTGAGCGGCCAGTCCGCGATGTCGAAGTTCGTCTGCCGGAAGCTGAACTCGCCGAAGATCCCGCTGTCGGATCCCAGCCCCGCACCGAAGTTGAAGGAGCCGGTGTTCCGCTCCTTGACCTCGATGATGATGTCGCGGACCCGGGGGGCGTCGGGGGTGGGCTGCTGGATCGAGATCCGCGCCTCGTTGAACAGCTGCGTCCGTTCGATGGCGATTCTCGCCTCTTCGGTGAGGGTGCCGTCGAGGGGGCGTCCGGGCCGCACCTTGACCAGGCGGCGAATGACCTTGTCCTTCGTGAGGAAGTTGCCTTGGATCGTGATCAGTCCGGCGGTCGAGGCGCGTCCCTCGACGATCTCGATGATCATGTCGACCTCGGCCTGTTCGCCCACCCGCAGGCTTCTGGCCGAGACCCGTGCGTCCACGAACCCCATCTGGAGATAGGCATCCCGGATGTCGTCGATCGTCGCGTCGACCTTGGGGCGCTCGTAGGGGTCACCGGGACGCAGCTGCGCCAGTGCGAGAAGCTGCTCGTTGGTGAAGACGTCGAGCGGGGATTCGACACCGCCTCGCGCCGCGATGTCGATCTCTCGGAGCCGGTACTGGCGCCCCTCGTCGATGACGAAGACGACCTTGGCTTCCTTCGAGTCGGGGCCGAGCATCACGCGGCTGTCGATGCGGACGTCGATCCAACCGCGATCCTTGTAGAAGCGGTCGAGCGCCGCGACGTCGTCGATCAGGCGGTTCGGGTCGAGTTCACCCTTGCGGAAGAACAGGATCGCCGGCTTCGTCTGGATCTTCGATCCGAGGATGTTCGCCGGGTAGTTGCGATTGCCGACGAACTCGATCTCCTTGATCCGGACCCGAGGGCCCTCGACGATGATGAAGATCAGGATTCCATCTTCGGTGAGTCTCGAATCGTCGACCGAGACCTCCGCGAGGTAGTGCCCCTTGGTGCGATAGAGATCCTTGATGCGAAGGAGCGACTGCTCCACGAGGAAGTCGTCACGCGGGCCACCGGCGTAGAGGGGGATCTGGCCTCGGAGCTCCTGGTCGGAGACGAGGGTGTTTCCGACCGTCTGGACGTCGCGGATGATCGCCTGTTCGGTCACGCGGTAGACGACCTTGACACTCCCGTCGGGCAGCAACACCGCGTCGGCGGTCACGGTCTGGAACTGGCCGAGTCGGTAGAGCGTCGCGACGTCGTCGCGGAGCGAGTCGGCATCGAAGGGCTGTCCCGAGGCGGTCCGAATGTTGTTCTGCACGAGCCGGGTCTCGACTCGTTCCAGTCCCTTGAACTCGACTTCCGCGATCGGACGATCGGCGAACGTCTCATCGTCGATGTCCTGGGCGAGGGCGGTCGGGTCGGTTCCGAGGAGCGTGATCAGAAGCAGGGCCAGGGAAAGGAACCGGCTCAGGATCGCGATCGGGGCGCCTCCGACGGGCCCGGCGGGCCGGCGCGGGCGGATATCGGCCTGCGATCGCGGTGGCGTGCCTTGGAGGGATGTCGGGAGACCGGTCTGCATGAACTTCGCAGAATACCCCGACGGCCATGAGAACGCCCCGCCGAGCCGCTGTGAAGGCGGTTCGGCGGGGCGGTCGATCACCGGCCCGTCCGCCCTCGGGCGATCACAGGCACTCGGTGGTTCGATCGATGCTCAGATCACGGTCGAGAGCAGGAGTCCGATTCCGGCGGCGACCATGGCCAGCCGGAAGAAGACGTCTCGTTCGGAGCCTTGCGTCGTTCGGGTGGTGTTCTTGGCGGGCATCTTGCTTCCTCCTCGGGTTCCTGGAATCGCATCGAGGGATGCGACGGAGGAAGGGTCGAATTCGGGAGCACGAATGCAAGCCGGGATCCCTCGATCCGTGGAATCTCCGCCGGCACCACCGGCGCGATCCGTACAAAAGGAAGCTCGTTCGCGATCGTCGGCGGGTGGCGGCGGAGGGGTCGCACCGCTACCGTGCGGAGATGTCCTCGAACACCACCGCGATGCGTTCCCCGCTCCACGACTTCCACGTCCAGCACGGGGCGAAAATGGTCGATTACGCCGGCTGGGAGCTCCCGCTCCACTACGGATCGATCGGGGATGAACACGTCTGGACCCGGACCAGCGGGGGCCTTTTCGACGTCTCCCACATGGGGCGGCTCCGCATCTCCGGACGGCATGCTCGTCGCTTCCTTGACCGCGTCTGCACGCGGCTGGTGAGGGGCATGGCCGCCGGGCAGTGTCGTTACGGGCTCATCTGCAACGAGACGGGTGGATGCCTCGACGACGTCCTCGTCTACTGCTTCGCCGACGACGACTACATGGTCGTCTGCAACGGGGCGAACCGGGCCAAGATCGTCGCCCACTTCGAGCGTGTGAAGGCGGAGGAGGATCACACGTTCAAGATGGTCGATCAGACCGAGTCGACCTGCATGTGCGCGATTCAGGGGCCGAAGGTGATGGAACTGCTCGGCGCGGTCTCGACCGAGGTGCCGACCCTCAAGCGCTACCGCTTCACGGTGAAGAATGTCCTGGTGATGAAGATCATCGTGAGCCGAACCGGATACACGGGCGAAGACGGCGTGGAGGTCATTCTCGGTGCGAAGTTCGCAAAGCAGGCCCTCGGCATGATGCTCAAGGACGTCGGGGCCGAAAACGCCGCCGTCCGGCCCATCGGTCTCGGGGCTCGCGACAGCCTTCGGATGGAGGCGGGCATGCCCTTGTACGGGCACGAACTGGACGAACAGACGGATCCACTCTCCGCCGGTCTCGGCTTCGCCGTGAAACTCGACAAGGGCGAGTCCGATGCCCAGGAGGGCCGGTTCATCGGGCAGGACGCCCTTCAGAAGATCGCCGAGGCGGGCCCGACTCGGAAGCTCGTGGGCCTTGCGCTCGAAGGTCGACGAAGTCCGCGTCAGGGAATGGCCGTGCTCGACGGCGACCGGCCCGTGGGTGTCGTCACCAGCGGTTGCCCGAGTCCGACGCTCGGACATCCGATCGCGATGGCCTACGTTCCCGCCGACATGGCGAAGTCGGGCGAGACCGTCGGAATCGATCTCGGAGGCGGCACCGACGCGAAGATCGTCGATCTTCCTTTCTACAAGCGTCCGTCCTGACCGTTCTCCGCGGGAATCGGGCGTGGCGGCAGCGAGGGCGTCGCGAAGGGCGACTCGATGCCCGTCCCACAACCTGAACGCAACGCGGGCCCGATCGTTCGATCGGGCCCGCGGTTCGTATCTGCTGGTTCACCCGGTTCATTCGGACCGAGCGGGGGGATCGGGATCAGTTGATTTCGGTCCGCGAACGGCGGTGGGATCGCGCTTCGGCATTGAACCCGATCGCATCCCCGATCGTGCGGAGGAACCGACCCGGTCGATCGTCCATCAACTGTGACTGGAGACGCCGGAGGGCCTCCATCTCGATCTGACGCACGCGTTCCCGGGTGAGGCCGACTTCCCGACCGATCTCCTTGAGCGTGAGCGGCGGTTGGCCTTCGAGGCCGAACCGAAGTCGAATGACCCGGGCGTCCCGCTCGTCGATCGACTCGAGAAGCTTCAGGACCATGGCGAATTCCTCGCGATGCTCGCTTTCCGCCTCGGGTTCCGCGTTTCGGGAATCGGGGCACATCTCCGCGAAGTCGGCGGCTTCGCCGTTGATCCCGGTCGGGGCCTGATTGCCGGTCGAGACCGCCTTCATCGCCCGACGGATCGCTTCGATCTTGCGGTCGGGAATCTGGAGCGCGGTGCCCATTTCGGCGTTGCTCGGCTGTCGGCCGAGCTCCTCCTCGAGTCGGGCCGCGGTCTGTCGCCACTTCCCGATCAGGTCGACCATGTAGGCCGGAATGTGGATCGGTTGCGTGGCATTGACCAGCATTCGCTTGATCGACTGCTTGATCCACCACGAGGCGTAGGTACTGAACCTCGCACCCTGTGCCGGATCGAAGCCTTCCACCGCGCGAATGAGGCCGATGTTCCCCTCCTCGATCAGATCGAGGAGCGGAAGCCCGCGATTCGAGTAGTTCTTGCTGATCGCGATCACCAGGCGAAGGTTCGCCTTGATCATCCGATCCTTGGCTTCCGGACAGCTGTCATTGACGATCAACCAGCCGAGATCCTTCTCCTCCTGGGCGGAGAGCAGGTTGATCCCGTTGATTTCGCGCAAATACAACTGGAGCTCTGTGTGAACAGCG
>NYSY01000073.1 GCA_002683215.1 Planctomycetaceae bacterium | reverse complement strand
GTTCGCGAACTCGAGGCGGTCTATCGCACGGTGCTCGAGCGTCCGGGGACACCACGGTGAAGCATCGCACCTTCGCCACCGTGATGGCCGTCACGCTCCCGATGCACGTGGCGTTCGCGTCAACCGTCGATCAGGTGACCGATCCGGTCTCGGATCCGGCTGCAGATCGGCCCGACGCTCGGTCCGCGGTCGGGGGTGGAACGACCATCGTGCTCGACGAGATGATCGAACGACGATCGCGGGAACTCGAAGATCCTCCGCCCACGGCCCGGGATCAGCGCGTCGTCCACGATGCCCGCAACGGCATTCGACGCATCACCATCGAACTCGGCATGCTGGGACGGGAACGAGGAGACGCCGCGACGCTCGCAGGATTCCATGCGATCAGGCTCGACGCCACCATGCGATCGATCGATCGACTCGTCGAATCCGTCGCCCGTCCCGGCACCATGCTCGGTGATCCCCCGGCGGCGCTCCCGGAGCGCGATCGCCGTGCGGCGATCGACCGCCTCGAAGCATTCAATCGGACGAGCCTGGATCTCCTGAGACGATCCGACACCGGCACCGTCTCCGGCCTCGATGGAACGCTGGCGACGGTGCTCGCCCCGCTCCGGGACGTCTTCGGTCTCCTCACCGGACGCCCCCTTCAGAGCCGATGGCCGATCGGATCCGAGGGGCCCGCGGCGGACGGGCCCGTTCGCGGAAATGTCGAATCCCCTTCGGTCGAAGCCCACGTGATGGCGATGTTCGAGGCGCTCCGGGACGACCCGCCCGCCGCCGCGTTCGACGTGACGACCTTCGAACGGGTGCTCTCCGCGCATCCGTTCGATCCGAACGATCCTGATTCCATCGAAACCTGGCGACGTACCGCCGAGGTACTCGAATCCCTCCAGGCGGATCGCATCGCCTCCAGCCCGCTCGTGACGGCGACGCTTCGCTCGGCGCAGCGGGAGGCGGCCGCGCGAAGACGGAGGGCATTGCGAGCGCTTGGACGGTCCCTCGAGGCGCGCGACGAATCCACGGACCCGGTTCTGCATGAAGCGGACCTCGTCGCGGTCCGAACCGCCGCCACGACGTCGATCGCGATTCGACGCCTCGACGAGCTTGCGACCGGCCTTGCTCGCATGCACCCCGCGGCGACTCGAAAGGCCGGACGCTTCGTCGCGGTCTGGAGTCGAACGCTGAGCGATCCTCGCGAACGGGATCGGACCCTCGCAACGATCGAACGGATCGCTGGCGATGTCGACCGATACTCGACGATCGACTTCGAAGGCCGGCTCCGCGCCCCCGACCCCTCGGCGATCGAACTCGTCGGTGGTCGAACCCGCGAGCTTCGGGACGTCGTGACGGCGACTCGCCGCACCTGGGTCGACGCGGTCACGAACGGCGACACCGAAGGCCCCGCGATCGACGCCATGGATCGGATCGCACGACTGGGGACCCTGCTCGAGGATCTCCTCCCCCTGGCCACGAACGACGACGCCGCGATTCTCGATCTCGATCGGTGTGATCGATGGGGTGGCTGGTACGTCGATGCGAAGACGCTCGGATGGAGCACCCGAACGCTGCTTCCGGGCGCCCGTCTCGTGGTGGGAACCGCGATCGCCGGCGATTCCGATCGTTTCGAGCGCGAACTCACGACCCTCGAATCGCAAAGTCCGCTGGTCCGCCTCGCGGCTGCGGTCGCTCGACGCACCGAAGACACGATGGCGACCCTGCCCGGAGGCGGGATCGCTACGATCGCATCGTCGTCGATCCCGCCGCCCCCGTCCGCTTGGGGTCTGAAACAACGGATCGCCCTGGCCGCCGTGTGTCTCGGCATGGCCGAACTCGTCGCGATCCAGGCGGATCCCGGGAGGGACGCCCCGGACGGCATGATGCGGCGGGATGATCTCGCCGACGCCGTGGCGGCGGCGTGCGAAGCCCTGCTCGCCGAACTGGAGACCGACACCCCCGTCGCCAAGGAGATTCGACCGTGAACATGCTCATCGTCGGTCCGCATCCGGACGACCAGGAACTCGGAATGGGCGGAACGATCGCGAAGCTGGTCGACGCCGGCCACAACGTCACGCTCCTCGATCTGACCGACGGCGAACCCACGCCGCACGGCTCACCGAAGATCCGCGCTGAAGAGAGCGCCGCCGCCGCCTCGATCCTGGGGGTCGAGCGGATCATGCTGGGGCGGGAACACGGATTCGTGAATCGCGAAGTCGTGCATTCGATCGCCGGTCGTCATGCGGTCGCGGGCGTGATTCGGACCCGGGAGATCGACTGGATCTTCTGTCCGGATCCGGTCGACGCCCATCCTGACCACCGAGCCGCGACCCGGATCGTGGAAGACGCTCGATTCGATTCCAAACTGACCAAGACCGACATCCCGGGGGCCCCTCGCCACCCGAGCCGGATGATCTACTACTTCTGCACGCACCTGAAGACGATCCCGGATCCCTCGTTCCTCGTCGACACCACCGGCTTCCATGATCGCAAGCGGGACGCGGTCCTCGCCTACGCGAGCCAGTTCAAGGCCCACGCGGGGAATCGAAGGATCGTCGACTGGCTGGATGCCCAGGCGACCTTCCTCGGCAGTCGGATCGGCGTCGAGACCGCCGAAGCGTTCCGCGTGATCGAACCGCTCGGTCTCACGTCCTTCGATGGCGTGATCTGAACGGGGCCGCCCCAGTCAGATCGAACGGACCGCGTCGAGCACGGTGTCGACCACGTGCTGACGCTGCGGTTCCGAAAGCTCCGGGAAGATCGGAATCGCGATCGTCTCCCGACTGGCCCGCTCCGCATGCGGGAAGTCACCCGCCTGATGCCCGATGTCCCGGTAGCAGTCCTGTTCGTGCAGGCAGCGCGGGTAGTAGACCTCGTTCCCGATCCCCGCGGACTTGAGCGTCTCGCGAATCGCATCCCGATGCGAGCCGGGTACTCGGAGCACGTACTGGTTGTAGATGTGACGCGCACCCTTCGGTGCCGGTTCCGGGGTCCGAAGCGGAAGCCCGCCCTCGTCGAGGGAAACGGCGCTGGTCGCCGCACCGGCGGCCGCGAAGGCCTCGTCGTACCAGGCCGCGTTCGCCTGGCGACCGGCGGACCAGGCATCGAGGTGCTCGATCTTCACGAGCAGGATCGCGGCCTGAAGCGCGTCGAGTCGGGCGTTCAATCCCACGTCGTGGTGGAAGTATTTCGGCTTCATGCCGTGGTTGCGGAAACGGATCATCCGTTCGGCGAGTTCCTGATCCCGGGCGGTGCAGAGTCCGCCGTCACCGAAGCCGCCGAGATTCTTGCTGGGGAAGAAGCTGAAGGTACCGATGTCGCCCACGGATCCCACCCGACGGCCGTGGACGTCCTCCGTTCCGAACGCCTGTGCCGCATCCTCGATCACGCGAAGATCGTGCTCCTCCGCGATCGACATGACGGCGTCGAGATCGGCCGACTGCCCGAAGAGGTGCACCGGCATCAACGCCTTCACGGCGCCGGGCTTGCGTCCTTCGAGGATCCGACGAATCGACGCGGGGTCGATCTGGTAGGTCGTCGGGTCGATGTCGACGAAGACCGGCGTCGCGCCGACCCGGGAGACGCTTCCCGCCGTCGAGAAGAAGGTGTAGGTGGGGACGAGGACTTCGTCGCCCGGACCGACCCCGAGGGCGTCGAGCGCGAGGATCAGGGCATCCGAACCGCTCGAGTTGCCGACCGCGAAGGGAACGTCCAGATAGCCGGCGCAGCGGCACTCGAACTCGGCGACCTTGGGCCCACCGATGAAGATCTGNCTCTCCAGCACCTCCTGNACCGCCGGCTCGATCNCCGATCGGATGGTCGCGTACTGAGCCTTCAGGTCGAGCAACGGAACAGCGATATTGATGGCGGAAGTCATGNCNCGNGATTCTAGAAGAGATCGACGGGGATTACCGCCCGGTCGAACCGAATCCGCCCGATCCNCGNTCGGTGTCNTCGAGCGCNTCGACCTCCTCGATCATGACCCGGGCGACCGGTGCGATCACCATCTGGGCGATCCGCATCCCCGGCTCGACCGTGAAGGAGGCTTTTCCGAGGTTGATCAGCGGAACCTTCACCTCGCCGCGGTAGTCCGCATCGATGGTTCCCGGCGAATTGGGCATGGAGATGCCATGTCGGCTCGCCAGGCCGCTTCGGGGCCGGACCTGAGCCTCCCAGCCGGCGGGAATCGCCATCGCGAAACCACACGGAACCATCAGGATCGCGCCTGCGGAGATCTCCACGGGTGTGTCGAGCACGGCAGACAGATCGAGACCCGCCGCCTGCTCGGACTGGTAGGCGGGAAGGACTGCTCGGGGATCGAGTCGTTTGAATCGGAGCAGAGGCTGGGACATGTCCACAGGATATCGTCCCCGAGGGCAGCCCCATGGATCTCAGTCAATCACTGATCACCTTCGGATGGCTCGGCCTTCCCATTCTGGCGATCCTGCAGATGCATCGCGCCCGGACGAACGCCACCGAGCGGCAATGCTCGAGTTGCGAAGACGCGCTCGTCGGCGGCNGGGCCTGCCCGANATGCGAGGAGATTCTCGGGACGCGCCGAAGCACCTCCTTCNATTCGGGACGAATGCATCGTCGAGCGCGCGAACTCGATCTCGAAGCAATCGAGTGCGGCGACGGCGGTCCCGGCAGCAGACTTCACACGGCTCCGATGAGGACGACGGGGCGCGGAAGAATCTCGTATTCGATCAGGGGCCTGCTCGGCGGCGTGCTGCTCGTGAGCTGGCTCGCACTCACGATCGTCATCGTCCGCGAGGGAGGCTTTTCCTCCACGCCGTCCCGCTACGACGCCTTGAGGGCCGCTCGAGCCGCGCAGCGGCAGGCCCTCGAGCGGACCACGGCGACGCCACCACCCGAAGGACCGGAGCGCAGCAAGCCGGCCCGAGTGGCCGATGACCCAGGTCCTTGACGTCGATCCGACCATGAGATCCGCGTGCGCCCACTTCCGTGATACGCTCTGTTCGTCACGATCCACCGGGGCGAGACGTGGGGCGGGACGTGGGGCAGGACCGGAGACGCCACGTGTTCAACCAACACGACATGTCGATGCTGGTGATGCTGCTTCTCGTGGGCTTCTTCATCGCCGTGCCGGTGATCGCTTCGGTGATCCGAGGCCGGAATTCACCCCGGATCACGACGACGTCCTGTCGGCACTGCGGATACGACCTTCGTCGACTTTCCAAGGGCACCCCCTGCCCGGAATGCGGCGAGGTCGCGGGACTCACCGGGCCGGGCCGCCCGCCCGACCGGGATCACCCGAGCTGTCGAGGCTGCGGGCATCTGCTCGTGAATCTTCCGTGGGATGCCACCTGCCCGGAATGCGGGCTCGCCACCGCCGCGATGCCCCGGTTCCAGCGGCTGCAACGACGCGACTGGTTCTCGCTCACTCGAATCCTCCAGTTTCTCCTCGGTGCCGCCTGGCTGCTCGTCGGGATCTTCCTGATGGTCACCGCCGCGGCCTTCGTCTTCGGCGGCCTGCGGTGAGCGAGCCGGGAAGCCGGCCGACGCCGCTCAGAGCCCTCGGACCGCCTCGAGCACCGCGTCGGCGTGCCCNGGGACCTTCACCTTGTCCCANCGNTCCGCGACCTTGCCGTCNGGNCCGATGAGGTAGGTGGTGCGGACCACCCCCATGTACTTGCGGCCGTACATCGACTTCTCCTGCCAGACGCCGTACTTCAGGCAGATCTTCGGGTTCTCGTCGCCGTCGCGGGCCGCGTCCGCGAGCAGCGTGAAGTTCAATTCGTGCTTGTCGACGAACTTCCGGTGGCTCTCGACCGAGTCGGGGCTGATCCCGAACACCCGCGCCTTCACCTTCTTGAAGTCGGGAAGCTGATCCCGGAACTGACACGCCTCCTTGGTGCAGCCGGAGGTGTCGTCCTTCGGATAGAAGAAGAGAATCACCGGCGAGCCCGCGAGATCCTTCAGCGCGTGCTTCGCACCGTCCTGATCGGGGAGCGTGAATGCGGGAGCCTTCCTACCGACTTCGATCAGGGACATGGCGCGAGCCTCCGGTTGACGGTTGCGGGATGGTGGACGAGGGCCGGGACGGATCCGCTCGATCAGGCGAGATCGTCCTTGCGATAGTCGAGGTCGGGCGGGCGGCAGACGTGATCCTCGAGATGGGGGGACCTGAAGCAGCCGACCCAGCGATCCGGTTCGATCTCGTTGAGCACGTATTCGTCGCGATTCGGAACCAGCTCGGGGGTCGTTCCCTCCGGCGGATCCGGCCACCAGGGGACGACGCCCTCCTCGAAGCCGGGAAGCCTCTGGAACTGCGCCGCGTCCTCCACCACCTCTTCCACCGTGGTGAGACGATGCTTGGCCTCTCCGAGTCGCGGAATCGAATTGAAGAGACCCCGGGTGTACGGATGCAGCGGACGATCGAAGAGGTCGTAGACCTTGGCGTACTCGACCACCCGACCGGCGTACATCACGCAGACCACGTCGGCGTTCTCGGCCACGACGCCGAGGTTGTGGGTGATCAACATGATTCCCATCTCCTTGGTCCGCTGCAGATTGCGCAGCAGTTCGAGGATCTGAGCCTGGATCGTGACGTCGAGCGCGGTGGTCGGTTCGTCCGCGAGCAACAGCGTCGGATCGCAGGCGAGGGCCATCGCGATCATCACCCGCTGCCGCATGCCGCCCGAAAACTGGTGCGGATAGTCGTTGAGGCGGGCAGCCGGATTCGGAATGCCCACGTCGTCCATCGCCTTGACCGCGATCTCGGCGGCCTGCGATCGATCGACGTTCTGATGCAGGAGCACCGCCTCCATGATCTGGTCGCCGATGGTGTAGACCGGGTTCAGACTGGTCATCGGCTCCTGGAAGATCATCGCGATGTCCTTGCCGCGAATCCCCAGCATCCTCTTCTCGTCGTACTGCAGGACGTCATCGCCCTTGTAGCTGATGCTGCCTCGATCGAATCGACCGGGCGGCCTTGGAATCAGCTGCATGGCACTCATCGCCGTGACGCTCTTGCCGCAGCCGGACTCCCCCACCACGGCCAGGGTCTGACGCGGGTGGATGGTCATGCTCACGCCCGCGACCGCCTGGATCCGCGGCCCCGCAGGGTCGGAACTGTTCTGGAAGCTCACCGCGAGGTCGCGGACCTCGAGCAGAGGCCTTCCGGGTTTCGTGACCTCGGGCATCAGTGGGCCGCCTTCCGCATCTTCGGATCGATCGCGTCGCGGAAGTTCTCCCCGAGCACGTTGTACGCCAGCACGGTCAGGAAGATCGCGACCCCGGGAAACACCGCCATCCACCAGAGGAAGATACCGGTCTCGCCGGTGGTGAGCGACAGCAGCTTGCCCCAGGAGGACTGGCCGTAGGGCCCCAGCCCGAGGTAGCTCAAGGTCGCCTCGGCGATGATCGCGGCCGCGATGCCGAACGACGCCTGGACGAGCACCGGGGTGATGCCGTTGGGCAGCATGTGCCGGAAGAGCGTCGAATGAAGCGGCAGGCCGACCGCCCGACAGCTCTGCACGAAGTCCTGGTTCCGAAGCTTGAGGAATTCGGCCCGGATGAATCGGGCGGAACCGGTCCACGTGACGCAACCGATGATCGCCATCATCACGTAGGTGTTCCGCGGCAGCGCGGACGCGGCGACGATCAGGAGGAACAGCACCGGGATCGCCATGAAGATCTCGACGATTCGCGAGAGCACCAGGTCGACCCAGCCGCCGAAGTAGCCCATCAGGGACCCGATCACGATGCCGATGACCACCGAGATCCCCGTCGAAACCAGTCCGATGGAGATCGAGAGCCGACAGGCATGCAGCATCTGGGTCAGGACGTCCCGGCCGATGGGGTCCGTTCCGAGATGGAAGTCGCGACGGCCGTAGGAATCTTCGGACCGCGCCTCGGCGTCCTGCACGAATCCGATTCGCTCCTCGACCTTGTCGCGAAGCTCGTCGCTCGCATCCGCGATCATGATCTTCGAGTTCCGGCTCGCCGCCTCGATGCCGGCGACGATCGTGATGGCGGCATCCGCCGCCGCGCTCGCCGCCTCCGCATCGCCCTCGTCGATTCCGTCCCGATAGGCCTGAAGGTCTTCGGACAGTTCGAGGAATCGGGCGACGTACGCGTCCGACATGCCCGCCTCGACGAGGCCGGCCTCCATCGCCCGGTCGCCCGAGGCCACGAACTCGACGAGATTCGATCTCGCATCATTGCTGATGGCGAGCCCCTCGATCCGGGGGGAGATGTTGAACGCCACGGTGCGGATGAAGAAGGCGATGCCGTCGTCGACCTGCTCCTCCGCGACCATCAGGTAGGCGTTCGAAACGGTGGTCGTCGGACGGCGCGAGTAGAAGATCGCTTCCGACTGGGTCGGCGACCACGGGACCAGGGTGTAGATGTTGTCCATCGTGCCGTCCCGCTCGCCACGCACGAATCGATCGGGCGTCACGACCGGTTGGACCCAGCGATCGGCACAGATGGCACCGGTGAGCAGGAGGAGGATCGCGGACACCACGAGCTTCAACCCCACGCCGCGAACCGGGACCAACCAGAAGAAGCAGCACAGGACCACCGCTGAAACCCCGGCGGAAACGGTCCAGGGAAGCCACGTGGCGGAGAGGACCTCGGGATCGCTGCCGGCCATGAGGTACTGGACGAACGCGATCAGCACCACCACCGAACCCGCCATCGTCGCGAAGGCGCACACCAGTCCGAGCCGCCACTGTCGCGTCACCCGAAGCGGAAGCAGCAGCAGGATCGGCACGAGCACCCCGCCGAGCAGAAGCAGGATGTCGGTCGAGGTGAGCGAGTCGAGCAGGGGCGACCAGGAATCGATGATGTCGCCGTTGCCGTTCCGCTGGATGGTCCAGATCGGGAGCCCGTTGGCGAGCACCGGCGCGAAGATCGCGAAGAATCCGATGATGCCGATCCAGAGGAGGCCGAGCTGCGCGCCGCGACGCTCCACGACCCGACTCCAGGCATCGGCCCAGAAGGGTTTCGCCTTCGACGCACCGACGCCCCGCATCACGTCGATGCCGCTGATCGTCTTTTCAGAATCTTGCTTCGAGGAAGTCATCGAGGGGGGCGTTTCCGGATCAATCGAAGGTGACGCGGGGATCGGCCGCGGCGTAGAGAACGTCGGCGAGCAGCAGCGCGACGAGGTTGAGCACCGCGATCATGAACACGTTGGCGAGAATGACGTCGCGATCGAGGTTGAAGATCGCCCCGAGGATCAGCGAGCCCATGCCGGGAATGCTGAAGATCCGCTCCACCACCACCGAGCCCGCGAGCATCGCGGGGAACACCAGCACAAAGATCGTGATGACCGGGAGCAGGCTGTTGCGGAAGACGTGGTACCACTTCACGTCGTGATCGGAGACGCCCTTGGCCCGGGCGGTCCGGACGAAGTCCATGGTGTAGGTGTCGAGCATGGCCGCACGGGTCTGCTTGGCGAGCACCGCCCAGCCGCCGTACACCAGACAGATCACCGGAAGCACCATGTGCCACGCGGTATCGAGCATGTAGCCGATCTCGAAACGCTCGCCGTTCCAACCGGGGAGGAACGCCATGTCGTCCGCGTCGTTGGAGTGCAGCCCGGACACCGGGAACAGACCGAGATACTGGTCGTCCGCGAGGAACCCGATCGCGAGCACGCCCGCCCACACCACCGGGATCGACCAGAAGATCACGAAGATGCTGCCGGAGATCTTGTCGAAGAGGCGGTTGTGCCGGGCCGCGGCCTGCATGCCGAAGGGAACCGCCACGAGGTAGATGATCGGGATCGCGGCGATGTTCAGGAGCAGGGTCACCGGAAGCGCCTCGGCGATGAGGTCGAGCACCGGTCGCCCGAGGGTGAAGCTCTTGCCGAAATCGGGCCAGTCGAGGGAGACCACGTCACCGGCGCCCACGCCCGCCAGCGGATACGGACCCCGCTCGTACGCCGTGTTCACGCGAACGAGCGAAGCCGCGGCCTCCGCCTGTTTTTCGGTCATGTCCCGATACGCGTCGACCACCGCGCCCCACTCCGGCGTCGTGGTCTCGGGCGTCATGCGTTCGAGACGCGGGTAGTCGATGACGTTGCCGTCGCCGACCACGTCGTTGAACTTCGATCGGACCGACTCCGCGGCGATCCGGGCGGCGACCTTCTCGTCGACCCCTTCGCCGACCAGACGGTCCCGTTCGATGCCCATCGCTCGAGTCGAGTCCGCGGCCGCGTAGTTGGCGATCGCGCTGGCGAGGGACCGGGTCGACATCAGGTACTCGGCCCGGGCCCGCAGGTAGACCTTGTTCGATTCCTTGTACTCGGGAATCGCCGCGGGATCGCGGCCGACCGCGAGGTCTTCGGACCGGCGAAGCTCCGCCGCCGCCTTCGCCTCGACCACCGCGGCCACCCGGGTCGCGCCGGCATCGTCGGCCACCGTGCGGTTCCGGGCTTCGGCTTTCGCGACGAGGTCGTCGGGCACTTCGTACGCGTCACCGAACCAGTCGGGTCCGATCGGCAGTTCCTTCACGCTCCGCGGCGGTGCCTCGAGATCGCCCGCATAGTTCCGCATCGACCGCCGCCCGAACTTGACCGGCGAGATCCTCGCCAGCCAGCGGCCGTACTGGACCACCGGATGATCGTCGAGTCCGTATCGATCCTCGATGTAGAGGAGCTGGAGACTCGCCTTGCTGTCGGCATCGACGTTGCCACCCGCGGCCCGCAGCGCTGCACCGATCCCGCCGGGCGCGAGCGCCAGCAGCATGAACACGAGAAAGGTGATCCCAAGCAAGGTGGGAATCATCAGGAACAGGCGGCGCACTATGTAGCCGAGCATCGGTCAGCGAGTTCCTTCT
>NYSY01000072.1 GCA_002683215.1 Planctomycetaceae bacterium | reverse complement strand
GTCCTTGGCGGATTCGGGGAGGAAGATGCCGGACTCGGTCCGGGTCGCGGCCTCCTCACGCCGGACGATGAGCTTGTCGCCGAGCGGTCGCACGTTCATAGGTACTTGACTCCGAAGAAAGAAACAGGAAGGGGAAGGTCCCGGTCCGACGCCGGGGTTCTTGCCAGTCGGGTGACGCGCCCGGATGGGCGTCTCTCGGTCACGCGGCCGGCCATTGATCCGAATAGTGCCGCCGGACCACCCGGCGGAGGGTCTCGAGCATCGGCTCGATGCCCAGGGGTCGATCGAGCACCGCGAACACACCGTCGCGGAGGGCGTCACTGAGTCCTCGAACGCTCTCTCGCCGGCTCGGCTGGGGTGGACGCACCAGCACCACGGGCGGGGCCGGCTCGACCCGACGGAGGATCTGCAGGACCTTCTCCCCCGCGGCCCGACGGTCGCCATCGGCCTCCATCGGGAGTTCAAGGTCGATCAGGGCGATGTGGATCTCCTCCTGCTCGACCAGGCGGGCCGCTTCCCGGCCACTCCGAGCCTCGAGGCAGCGAACGCCGAGGGGGTCGAGGAGGCGAGGCAGCTCCGCCGTCGGGCCACCCTCCCGCCAGGTGGCGGAAAAGAGCAGGTTGAGCCGGCGGCGAGCCACCGAATCGGTCCCGGGCGAGGTTGGAGGGTTCATTTCGGACATCAGGAGTTCAGACCGGGAACAACCAGCGTGCCGAACCTCGAAGCCCGGACATCCGCCACCAGATGATCCGAAGGAGCCGGGATCCCGATCCACGGCCCGCCCCCGAGACCGTGGAATCAGGCCGAAACGCGGGGTTTTCAACCAATCGAGCCACGTTCGAGCCGCACCGTGCCCTCGATGGCTCGGCCCTGGCCTCGGGGCTCATCGATTCGGGCAGGGCCTGATGACGCTCCCTCGCTGCCAAACTGGCACGCCTCGGCCGCGGGCCGTGTCAATCCCCCCCGCTTCCGCGTACCTTGTTCGCTTCCCGAATCGAGGATCACCTCGCCACCTCGGTCCAGAAACCTCACATCGCCCCCGAACGCCCGGAATCCCGCTCCATGCCTGTCCACACCATCGCCTCCCTGCTCGACGCCCCCCAGGACCACCTCGGCCAGACCGTGACCATTCGAGGGTGGGTCCGGACCCGCCGGGACGCCAAGGCCGGGCTCAGTTTCCTCCAGCTCTCGGATGGCTCCTGTTTCGCGACCATGCAGGTGGTCGCCCCCGGGGATCTCCCCAACTACCAGTCGGAAGTCCTTCACATGACCTCCGGTTCGTCCGCGATCGTGACCGGAGAGGTCGTCGAAAGCCGCGGCAAGGGCCAGTCCATCGAACTGAAGGCGGCCTCCATCGAAGTCGCCGGATTCGTCGAGGATCCCGACACCTACCCGATCACGCCGAAGCAGCACAGCTTCGAGTACCTCCGCGAGGTGGCGCACCTTCGACCTCGCACCAACACCTTCGGTGCCGTCGGACGGGTGCGGAACTGCCTCTCGATGGCGATCCACGACTACTTCCAGCGTGACGGCTTCCAGTGGATCCACACGCCGATCATCACCGCCAACGACTGTGAAGGTGCGGGCGACCTCTTCCGCGTCTCCACCCTCGACCTGGAGAACCTCCCGCGAACCGAGGACGGTGCCGTCGATTTCTCCCAGGACTTCTTCGGACGTGAGTCGCACCTGACCGTGTCGGGCCAGCTCGCCGTGGAATGCTGGTGCCTCGCGCTCTCCAAGGTCTACACCTTCGGGCCGACCTTCCGCGCCGAGAACTCCCACACCAGCCGACACCTCGCGGAATTCTGGATGGTCGAACCCGAGATCGCGTTCGCGGATCTCACCGATGACGCCGATCTTGCGGAAGGACTGCTCAAGCACTGCTTCCGAACGCTGCTGGATCAACGATCCGACGATCTTGAATTCTTCACCGAACGGATCGAGCCGACCTGCATCTCCCGACTCGAATCCTTCCTCGAGCATCCCTTCGAACGGATGGACTACACCGACGCGATCACCATTCTCGAGAAGGCGATCGCCGGCGGTCACAAGTTCGAGTTCCCGGTCTCGTGGGGCACCGACCTGCAGAGCGAGCACGAACGGTTCCTCGTGGAGGAACACGTGGGAAGACCCATCGTCCTGATGAACTACCCCAAGGACATCAAGGCCTTCTACATGCGAATGAACGACGACGGACGCACCGTCGCCGCGATGGACGTCCTCGCCCCCGGCATCGGGGAGATCATCGGCGGCAGCCAGCGGGAGGAGCGAATCGACGTCCTCGACGCCCGGCTCGACGAGATGGACCTCTCGAAGGAGGAGTACTGGTGGTACCGCGACCTCCGGCGCTACGGCTCCGTCCCGCACGCGGGATTCGGACTCGGTCTCGAACGCCTGATCGCCTACGCCACGGGCATGGCCAACGTCCGCGACCTGATCGCGTTCCCCCGCACCCCGGGCTCGGCCGACTTCTGACTCGCGACCACGCGACTTCCGGGACGGAGACGTTCGAATGATCGATCTCGACCAGCATCGCGTGAAGCCGGGGGATCGACCGGACCTCTCGAAGATCCCCACCCGCCAGAACGCGGGGCTCGACTCGAAGGCCGATGGCGAAGCGCTCCTCGCCTCGAACGTCGAACGGATCGACGAACTGCAGGGCCGCCTCTGGGCGGAAAGCCGCCGATCCGTCCTGCTGGTGCTCCAGGGCATGGACACCTCCGGCAAGGACGGCACCATCCGGAAGGTCTTCACCGGGGTGAACCCCGCCGCCTTCGAGATCCACCAGTTCGGCGTGCCCGGCCCGCACGAGATCGCCCAGGACTATCTCTGGCGGGCGCACGCCCGCGTCCCCCGGCGCGGACGGATCGGCGTCTTCAACCGATCCCANTACGAGGACGTCCTCGTGGCCCGGGTCGCCAAGCTGGTCGAGAAGCCGGTGTGGAAGCGTCGCTACGAACACATCAACGACTTCGAACGGATGCTGCACGACGAGGGGACGTCGGTGGTGAAGTGCTTCCTGCACNTCTCCCGCGAGGAGCAGTTCGAACGCCTGAACGCTCGCATCGACGATCCGAGGAAGAACTGGAAGCTGAGCCCGTCGGACTTCACCGCCCGCGCCGACTGGCCCGAATATCGCGACGCCTACGAAGACGTGTTGGAACGTTGTTCGACGAAGCAGGCGCCCTGGTACGTGGTTCCCGCGGACCGGAAGTGGGTTCGAAACGCCATCGTGTCGCAGCTGATCCTCGCCACCCTCGAGAAGNTCGANCCGAAGTATCCNGAAGGNGTCGAGGATCTCGAGGCGTTGCGGACCTTCGCCCGGGACCACCGCGACGCCAACGGGTAGGCTTCGGTCATGAAATGCAACATCGATGCGAAGGGAAAGGCCGTCCGCCTGCTTTCCGGTCTCACGTGTCTGCTCGCCGGCGTGCTGGTGCTCGTGATCGGGGGCATGGAGGGACCGATGCTCTTCATCGGCATCGCACTGCTCGGCAGCGGCGGCTTCATGACCTTCGAAGGCTGGAGCGGGTGGTGCGCGGTTCGCGCCATGGGATTCAAGACGCCGCTCTAGGTCTCGAGACGTGCTCATGGGCGTCGCCGGCGGTCGGGGGTAGTCTGCGTACATGAGCACGCACGATCCAGACCGCCGACGCCTTCTCATGTCCACCGCGGGGCTCGCGGCCCTTCCCCTCGCGAGCNCCGTCACCGAGGGGGCGACCCCGATGCCATCCGGACCCGCGTCCGACTCGAAACCCGACGCGTCCCCCGACTCGGAGATCACGCCTGCGATCATCGCGGCCGCCGAGCGGCTCGCCGGNATCGAGTTCACCGACGCGGAACGCACGACCATCGCCGCGACGGTCGCGGAACAGATCGACCTCTTCGCGATGCGGGTCGACGCCGGCGCGATGCCGAACGAACTCGCGCCCGCGCTCGTCTTCCGGGCGCTTCCCCCCGGCCGAGCCCTGGATCTCGCGACTTCGACCGGCGATCCCGATCGACTCCCCGCCGATCCGGGTCCCCTTCCCACCGATGACGAGGCCATCGCGTTCTCGACCGTCGAACGACTCGCCGGCTGGATGCGACGTGGCGACCTCACCAGCGAACGACTCACTCGAATCTACCTCGAACGAATCGAGCGACTGGATCCGAAGCTCGAGNGCATGATCACGGTCACCGCCGATCACGCCCTCGAACAGGCGAGGCGAGCCGATGCGGATCGCCGGGCCGGGATCGACCGCGGACCGCTGCAGGGGATTCCCTATGGCGCGAAGGACATCATCGACGTCGAAGGAACCCGAGCGACGTGGGGCGCCACCCCGTTCAAGGATCGCGTCGGCACCACGACCGCGACGGTGATCGAGAAGCTCGACGCGGCCGGCGCCGTGATGCTCGGCAAGACCGCGGTGGGCGCCCTCGCCTACGGGGACATCTGGTTCGGCGGCCGCACCAACAATCCCTGGAATCTCGAACAGGGCTCGAGCGGTTCGAGCGCCGGGAGCGCCAGTGGGACGGTCGGGGGGCTCATGGCGTTCGCCCTGGGAACCGAGACCCTCGGATCGATCGTCTCACCTTCGATGCGGTGCGGCGCCACCGGGCTCCGACCCACCTTCGGACGCGTGTCGCGAGCCGGCACCATGAGCCTCTGCTGGTCACTCGACAAGATCGGCCCCATCTGCCGAAGCGTCAACGACACCGGGATCGTCCTCGACGCGATCAACGGCTTCGATCCGCGTGATGCCTCGAGCGTCGGCGTCCCCTTCGCACACGACCCCACCGAAGGGGTGGCAGGTCTCCGGATCGGGTGGAATCCCGCCTGGTTCGAGAATGCGAATCCGGCCGATCGCCTGGCGGTCGATCTTCTTCGCGAGGCGGGTTGCGAACTCGTGGAGGTCGAACTTCCCGATCTTCCCTACGACACGCTGCTGCTCACGCTGTACGCGGAGGCGGCCGCCGCCTTCGAATCGCTCACCCGCTCGGGCGAGGACGATGCGTTGAAGTGGCAGGCGCCGCAGGCCTGGCCCAACAGCTTCCGCAAGGCATGGTTCATCCCCGCGGTGGAGGCGGTGCAGGCGGATCGCGTCCGCCGGCAGGCGATGGACATGATGGCGGACGTGATGGACCGCGTGGACGCGCTCGCCACGCCCGCCTTCGCGGCGAACCTGCTCCTGATCACCAACGCCACCGGCCATCCGACCCTCGTCCAGCCGATCGCCTTCGACGACGGAAGTCCGCACGGGTTCACGCTCATCGGACGACTCTTCGACGAGGGAACGCTCTGCCGACTCGGGCGTGAACTCGAACGACGCTTCGACGTCGTGGANCGGCATCCGGAACTCTGAATCCGACTCGGGCCGGCGGAGGGAATCGAACATGCGATCCGACTCGAAGGAACCATTCGTCGAACCGATCACCCGAGGCGGAAGACTCCTCCGGCGGCTCATCCATCAGGCGGCCCGGTTCACGGGTCTCCGACCCGTCATGGATCGAGGGTGGCCCCGCTTCGAAGGCGGACCGGGGGACGTCGATCCGCCGGTGGTGCTCGTTCACGGCTTCGGCGTGGATGGCACCACCATGCTGCAACTCGGCCGGCGACTGGTGAAGCGGAATCGGGTGATCATCCCGGACCTTCCCGGCTTCGGTCTCCACCCGCGACATGAACCGGCGGAGATCGACTTCCCACATCTGCTGGAGTCGATCGACGACCTGATCTCGACCCTCGACCTGCCGCCCCCGGTGCTGGTCGGATCGAGCATGGGTGGAGCGATCGCCGGCGGATACGCCGCCTCCCGCCCCGACGCCGTCGCCGGACTGGTGGTGATCGGGCCCGCGGGGATCGAACCCCCGATCGACACCGACGTCTTCGCCGCGGCGAAGCGAGATGAACATCTGCTCCGCATCGATTCGACCGAGCACTTCGAGCGGGTCTACGACCTGAACTTCACCAAGGCGCCCTGGATGCCGCGATGGATGAAGGGCGTCGTCGCCCGGGAGGCGGCGCACCGGGCCGATGATCACGAGATCGTTCTGCGGAACCTGGAAGAGGTGATGCTCGGAAGCGCGGACCGCTTCCGCACCGTGACCTGCCCGACCGAGATCGTCTGGGGCGGCGACGACCGGATCATTCATCCGTCGGCGGCCCCGTGCTGGCAGGCGGCGATCCCGCATGCGAATCTCACCGTCATCGAACGGGCCGGCCATTCGACCATGGTGGAACGCCCGGACGAGATCGCGACGATCGTCGAAGACCTCCTCGCGNGGATCCGTTCGCAGGCCGACTGACGCTTCCAGTCAGTCGAGCGGAATTCGATCGACCTGCGGGTACTCGTCGACCCAGACCGGATCGATCCCGGTCATGAACTGGATCCGGGACGGACGTCCCGCCCGGAACGCGACCGTGGCGGTACCGGCGACCGAGATCGGCTCGGCGTCCGTGTCGAGAACCTCGAGCGACCACACCCGTTCGAAGCCTTCGAAACAGGGCGGGCACGCCTCGGGTTCGATCGGCGTGAACCGGAATCGCCGCGGGCCGAGGCCGATCGGTCCGTTCCCGTAGAGAAGTTCCTGAAGGTCGATCTCAAGGACGCCTTCGCTCGCCATCAGACGCTCGCGGTGGAGGTCGAGATCGATCGCGAGATCGACGATCGGTGGAAACGAGGATCCGGGCGAGGCGGCTTCGATCGCCTCACGCGACACGATCTGAAGATCGACCGCCAATCCGTCCTCCGTCGGCGTGGTGACGATGCGGAAAGACTCCGGCGGGCCCGAGTAATCGAGTTCGAGATTCGGTTGTCCCGCCTCGGGATCGAGCCGGAGGACACCGACGGCCCGGTCGAACCGCGGTTCGCCGCTCACCGCGACGTAGTCGAGTCGCCCTCGCTCGACGGAGGCGACGGCGCCACCGAACACCTGACCCTGCGTCGTGTTCAACCACCAGCGAAGCGGACCCGGTGACTCGACCGCCGGCCGTTCCCCGGCGACCTGCTCACGTACCCCGAGTCCACGATCGGAAGCCTGTCGGAGCACGAGGATCTCGGCCTTCCGCGCCGCCCGATCATCGATGACCATCGCGAAGGGATCGAGGATCGCCTGCGGATTCTCGATCGGATTCGCTTCGAGCACGAGAAGCTTCGGCCGAGCCCCGATGGTGATGGTCCCGAGCTCCGGGCGCCCGTTCGCCTCTGCGGGAATTCGGGTGAGATTGGCGAGCAGTTCGATGTTCGACTCACCGCCACGCACTCGGGCCGCGAGCATCTTCGAGAACGCGTCCAGCACGCGTCCGTCGGTCGACAAGGTCGGGAGTGGAGCCTCGTCCTCCCCTCCCGCGTCTTCGGCGGCGGCGATCAGTTCCGCGGCCGGAATCTCCTTCCGAAGCGTCCGGGCGGAGACGCATCGCGCGCCCCGGGAATCGACGATCGAATCGGGCAGGATGATCCCGCCGACACCGGCCAGCAGCGCGTCGACCAGACGGCCGCCCTCGAGCCAGGCGGATCCCTCGCCCCCACCGATCACCAGCGGCGCCACCATGACGAATCGACCACGACCGGTGACCACCACGTCGTTCGGTCGCATCACCACGTTGCTGGCCGCATAGATCCCTTCGACGGCGCCGTCCTGAACCGCGACCGTGGACTCGTCGAGCGCCATCGCCTCCCAACGCCCGTTCTCACCCTGAACGAAGTCGGTGAGGATCGTCGCCCCCGTGATCAGCAATCGGGGCGAAGGCCGCGCGTTCGGTTCGGCGGCCGGCGCGGGCGGCCCGGCGACACCGGCGTCGATCGGGGCGGGCGGCGCGGGTGGCCCGGCGACACCGGGCTCGGCCGGGGCGGGCGGATCGGACGGTTTCATGGCAGTGACCGGGCCCACGATCTCCACCGTCGGATCGACTGCGGACCCTGCCGAATCGAGAGAAGCCGGTGGCTCACCTTCGCACCCAGCCCCGACGAACGAGAGCAGACCGGTGAGGCCCAGGGTGGTGACGAAGATCAGGGTTCTGCGGGGATTCGGCGGTGTCATGTCGACATGCTACGGTGCGGGAAGCGACCTTCGCCGAACCCTTCAGGGCAATTTTCATGTCGATCCCGCTTGCCGGCCTTTTCGCACTCCTCGCCACCCTGACGCTCGATGGTGGCGTCCCCGCCACCTCGGCGGCGCCGACCGCCTCCGAATCGATTCCCGTCGATGGACTTTCGGCCGCGGTCCGCATCGAACTCGATGCCCTCGGGACGCCGTCGATCGAGGCGGTTGATCGGAACGACGCCTTCGCGGCCCTCGGATTCATGCATGCGCGGGATCGACTCGTTCAGATGGACCTGACCCGACGCAGCATGGCCGGCGAGCTGGCGGCGCTCGTGGGTCCCGCGATGGTGGCGGCGGACCGGACTCCGACGCTTCAGCGGCGCCGCGAGCTCGCGGAACGAATCGTCAGGGAACTTCCCGCCGCCGAACGGACCCTCCTCGAGCACTACACCCGCGGCGTCAACGCGGCCATCGCGTCGATCGATCCCCCGCCGGCNGAGTATCGGCTGCTCAACATCCGTCCCGAGCCATGGCGCCCTTCGGACTCGGTGCTGGTGATGCTCGCCCTCTTCGACAGCCTTCAGCGATCCGCGGACGGCGAACCGGACGTCGGGCTTCTTCGCGAGACGGTCTCCCCGGAAGTCGCCGCCTGGCTCCTCAGCGTGCAGGGACGATGGGACGCCCTGCTGATCGATCCGACCGACGCGGAGATCATTCCCGATCCACCCGACCATGGAGCCTCCGCACCCGACGCCGGGCAGGCATGGCTTGCGGATCCGCCGACCCCCGACCTCCGGCCCGGTTCGAACAGNTTCGCGGTCGCGGGTCGACNNACGTCCGANGGACGCGCGATCCTCGCGAACGATCCGCACCTTCGGTACTCGACGCCGGGCATCTGGTATCCCGCCGCACTCGCCTGGAAGAACGTCGATCTCGTGGGCATCACGATCCCCGGAACGCCCGGGTTCCCGATCGGCTCCACCGAGTCGGTGGCGTGGGGACTCACCAACACCACCGGCGACTTCGAGGATCTGGTGCTGATCGACGTCGATCCCGACGACCCCGAGCGATATCGCGTTCCCGGCGGATGGGAGGCGTTCGACGTCCGCCCGGTCGAAATCGAAGTCCGGGGTGCGGACCCCGTCATCCTCGAGAGTCGATGGACCCGATGGGGTCCGGTGCTGGAGGACACGCCGTGGTCGGATCGACCGGTGAGCCTGCTTCGAGTCTCGGACCAGCCCGGGGCCGTGAACCTCGGACTCGTCGATCTCGGCGAGGTCGATGACGTCGATGCCGCGCTCGATGTCGCGGCCCGGTGGTACGGCCCGTCGCAGAACGTCCTGATCGCCGATCGCCACGGTCGGATCGGCTGGACCCTGAGTGGATGGCTTCCCGATCGCCGCGGCTACGACGGGCGAAGCCCCGTGATCCACGACGCGAACACGGGCTGGTTCGGACCGCGTCCCGAAGCCGATCGCCCCCGGGTGGTCGATCCGGAGTCGGGTTTCCTCTTCACCGCCAACAACCGGCTCGTTCCGCTCGAAGCCGCTGCGAAAATCGGCAGCAACTGGGCGGACGGTGGTCGCGCCTGGCGGATCCGACAAGACCTCGCCGCGACGCAACCCGCCTCGGAACTCGATCTCCTGGGGATCCAGCTCGACGAGACGATCCAGCGATTCCTCCCCTTCCGGAGGCTTCTGATCGAGGCCCTCGAGTCGATGCCCGCGGAACCGGGTCGCGACGCCACCCTCGAGATCGTGCGGAACTGGGACGGCCGCGCCGCGGCCGACAGCGTCGCGGTGCCCGTCGTCGAGGCGTTCCGTCGCGCGGTGATTCGACGAACCCGAACCGCGATCTTCGACCGCGTGACGTCGGCCCCCGCACTCGACGAATCGACGCGAAAATCCGCCGCTTCCGCGATCGGCGAGAACATCTGTCTCGCGACGCTCGAGCGGCGATATCCCTCCCTGCTTCCCGCGCGGCTCGATTCCTGGGATCAGGTGCTTCTTGGTGCGGCGAAGAAGGCGATCGACGCGTACGTCGAGGATCCGGACACCCCGTGGTCGGAACGGAATCGAGGCGTCTTCCCGAATCCCCTCGGCGCGATCAACCCGCTGATCGGTGATCGCTTCGATCTTCCCTCGGTGCCACAGCCGGGACATTGGGGCGCCGTCCGCGTGCAGAGCGGATCGTTCGGGGCCTCGGCCCGGATGATCGTGTCGCCGTCGGATCGATCGAAGGCGATCCTCACCGTCCCGGGAGGACAATCCGGCGACCCGCGATCGCCGCACTTCGCGGATCGTCACGATGCGTGGGCGGATGCCGATCCCGCCCCCATGCTGCCCGGAACCGCGATCGAGACGATCGAACTTCTGCCAGCCTCGAAATGATCGACGCGCGGGGCCCGTGCCGAGAACATGCGGGAAGTACCGCCGAGGTCAGGGCCGGGACGCGGCCCTGCCGGGACGCTCCCAGTTGATGGCCAGGACCATCGGTGCTCCGGACTGCTCGAGCACTTCCATCGGTATCACGATCGTGGCGACCCCGCGCTTCGAGGTCACACTCACCCCGGGAACGGTCTGCACCAGATTCGCCGCGACCGCGGCGCCGGTGATCTCGACCGCGATGGTGAGATTCTCATTCAATTCCACCTTCTTGATGGTGCGAGCGAGCGCCTTCGCCATGGTCTTTCGCGCCTTCGCGGAAACGTGCAGGGCGTGATACCAGCGAGCGTCGGGGCCACGCGGAATCACGACCCGGACGGTACCACCGTCCGCGGCGAAGTCCGCGGCATCCACGACCAGGTCCTCGAACGAAACGTCGTCGAGCGACTTGAAGTCCCCGACGGTGATCGTGAGCTGGACGCCGTCCGTCCACACCACGTCCTTGGACGCCTTCGGACCGATCGACGCGATCGCGGGCGCGGTCAGTGCGGCGACGGTCATCGTGCCCGTCCCGTCGGCGCCGACGGCGATCCGAATGCCCGCGGGATCCTGTGATGCACAACCCCCGGACAACACCGCCAGGGCGACGATCGCGAGCGGAGCCAGACGGGCTCCGAAACGGGTGAAGATCGGGATGCCTCGCATGTCGAATGCTCCTGCCGGTCGGACGAAGTGGACGGCCCCTTGCCGTGCGGGCAAGAGCGTACCGCGCCGCTGTGGTGGCACGGATCCGGATCCACGCGGTACCGTGGTCCTTCCGGAGGTCTTCATGCTCGCAATACGACGGTTTTTCAAGACGATGCTGGGCGTGGCCACGCCGATGCAGATCCTGCTCGCATGCCTGATCGGCTCGATGCTCGGGTTCCTGCCGGTCCCGGGGCCCGGGCTCGCCGCATCGATCGTCCTCGTCTTCCTCCTGCTGGTGCTCAACGCCAACATCTTCCTCGCGGGCCTCGTGACCGTCGGGACCAAGATCGTGTCCCTCGCCGCCGCACCACTCGTCTTCGGAGTCGGCCGATTCCTGATCGACGGTCCGACCGAGCCGGTCGCACGACTGCTCGCCAACGGACCGGTCACCGCCTGGCTCGGATTCGACGCGTATCTGGTCACCGGCGGGCTCGCGGTCGGATTGGTGACGGGTTTCCTGGTCGGCGTGATCGTCGGGCGAATGGTCCGGGACATCCGGAACACCCTCGGTCGACTCGAACGCGAGAACGATCTGGTCGCGTTCCTCGCGGAACGTCGGGCCACGAAGTTCGCGGCCTGGATCCTCTTCGGCGGAATTCCGAAGGGTGGCTTCTCGGCGATGGCCGATCGCCGCGGTTCACCGATCCGGATCACGGGCACCATCGTGGTCGTCCTGCTCACGGGATTGATCGCGATCACCGCATGGCTCGCCTCGGGCGATCTGGCGCGGCGGGGGCTCGAACGGGAGCTCACGCGATTGAACGGCGCCACCGTCGACGTCGAGGCGATCAGAATCGACTGGTTCCGGGGGAAGACCACGATCCTCGGACTCGCGGTCTGCGATTCTTCGGCGCTGGACCGAAACCTCCTGCAGGCCGGGGAAATCACCGCCGAACTCGACCTTGGCGCGGTGCTCCGGCGAAGACTCGTCGTGGAACTGGTCCGGGTCGAGGACGGTCGAAGCGACGTCGCCCGGACCCGCCCCGGACGAATCGCGCCCGGTACCGAATCGCCCCCCGATGACGGAACGACCCGCCCCCCCGAAGCGGAAGCCGGCGATCCGCCTCCGGGAACCGATCTCGCGTCCTACCTGCGGACCGCGAGGGAGTGGCGCGAACGACTCCAGCAGCTCGACCGGGTGCTCGAGGAACTCGTGGATCGAATTCCGGCGTCCCTCGACGGCACCGAAGCGACCGCGGGGACGGAGGACGACGACACCGAGGCGACCGACTCCTTCGAAGCCTGGCTTCAGCGTGAAGTCGACCGACTGGGATACGCGGGCGTTCGCGCGACGCATCTGATCGACACGGCGCCGACCCTCTTGATTCGCAGGATCGAGGCCCTCGGGGTTCGCCGGCAGGACGACGGCCCTTTCGGCGATCTCTTCGACCTCGTGGCCGCTTCGTTCTCCACCCAACCGGCGCTGGTGGATGCTCCACCGAGGATCGAACTCGCCGCACGCGATGAATCCCTCCGCGTGGACGTCGTGCTGGGCGGGCTCGCTCGGAACGCGACGGAGAACCGATTCGAACTCGCGGTGCGCGATCTTCCCGCCGGGATCATCGTGAACCAGCTCGTGGCCACGGATCCGTCCCCCTTCGACGGCGGCAGCATCGACGCCAGCACCGCCGGCGTATTCCGCCTTCGACCCGAAGTCCGGATCACCGCCCCGCTCGACGTGACGCTTCGAGATGCGACCATTCGAATCGGTGGAGAATCCGCGCTCATCCGGAAACTTCCGGTCCGCATCGACGTCCTCGGCCGGCTCGACGATCCCGCGATCATGATCGACGACCGGCGGCTCGCCGACGCCCTCCGCGATGCCGGCGCCGAAGCGCTCGCGTCCCGCGCTCGGGAAGAGGCGGACGAACAGGTCGGCCGGGGGCTCGACCGACTCGAAGCGGAGACGGGAATCCGACTTCCCGACGAATTGCAGAATGGAATCGGCGAGGCGATCGGCCAGGGACTCGGAAATCTCTTCGGCGGCGAGGACGACTGAATCAGACGCCGCGGCTACTGTGGCGGTCCCTCGACGACCTCTTCACTCCTTCCTCTTCGCCGGACCGCCGCCATGAGCACGACCAGCCCCTCGATCCCCGACATCGAGTCCGTTCGCCGTCTGTACCCCGGACTCGAAACCGACACGGTGCTGCTGGAGAACGCCGGCGGTTCGCAGGTCCCGTCGTTCGTCGCCGACGCCATCCGGAATCACCTCCTTCACGACTACGTCCAGCTCGGCGCGGGCTATCCGGCGAGCGACCGCGCCACGGCCACCGTCGAACGCGCGCACCGTTTCCTCGACCGCTATGTGAACGGCGAAGGAATCGGGCGAGTCATTCTCGGTTCGAGCTGCACCAGCCTGATGCACATGCTGGCACACGCCATCGCACCGACCGTCGAGGCCGGCGACGAGATCGTGGTCTGCGAACAGGGTCACGAGGCGAACATCGGCTGCTGGCTCGAACTCGAAGCCCGCGGTGCCGTCATCCGGTGGTGGACCGTCGATCCCGAGACGGGATCGCTCGATCTCGACACCCTGCGCGGAGTGCTTTCGGATCGAACCCGGTACGTCGCGTTCCCGCATGTCTCGAACCTTCTCGGCGAGATCGTCGACGTCGAAGCGGCGACCCGACTGGTCCACGCCGCCGGCGGTCGCGTCGTGGTGGACGGCGTCGCCTACGCCCCCCATCGGGCCATCGACGTCCGCGCCTGGAACGTCGACTTCTACGCGTGGAGCACCTACAAGGTCTACGGACCCCACATGGGTGGACTCTTCGCGCGGGACGAGGCACTCAGCGAACTAGAAGGGCCGAACCACTTCTTCATCCCCCGGGATGAGATCCCGTACAAGTTCGAACTGGGTGGGGCGAGCCACGAAGGTTGTGCGGGAATCTGCGGCCTCGCCCGGCTCCTCGCCATCCTCGCCGGAGACGAGGAACCCGCCGACGACATCGCGGCGACCTGCGACTTCGACACGGTTCGAACCGCGTTCGAAACCATGACCGCGATGGAAGCACCGGTTCAGGCTCGGCTCCTCGAACGGCTCGGACGGCATGATTCCGTGAGAATCATCGGACCGAATTCGTCGGACACACGTGTCCGCGTATCCACGATTTCCATGCTCCACGAATCGCTCGATCCCGAAAGAATCGTCTCCATCGCCCATTCCGCCGACATCGGAATCCGGCACGGGCACATGTACGCCTACCGGCTCTGCGAGCGACTGGGCGTTCCGGTCGACCCTGGAGTGGTCCGGATCTCCGCGGTGCACTACAACACGGTCCAGGAGGTCGATCGCCTCTGCGACGTCCTCGATGAATCGTTCGGCGGCTGAACGTCAAACGGGTTTTGGGACCCGTAACCCCTCTTTCCACGAACCACGCGTGAAGTATGCGGGTATCGAACCCAATTCTGCCGATCTATCGATACACATGCCTTCAAGCACCAGCAAGAAGATCATCAGCCGCCCGATCGAGATCGACGCACCACCCCGGACCGGTGACTGCGACGTGACCGCGAGCGGCCTCATCTCCGAAGACGACGGCCCGATGCCGTCGGCGGACAGCCTTCGCGCTGCGAGAAGCATGCTTTTGGCGGAATACGGGCCCTGTGTCGCCTGTCACGCCGAAACCCTGATCGCCGCCGCCCGTCGGATCGACTCGACCTGCTGATCCGGGAAGCGGCCCGATCGACCGACCGGTTTCCGAAAATCGCGGAACCGCAGGCGAGACGGGACATCCATCGATATTCCGAAGAATCGAGTTGTGGCGATCGCCGCCTTCGTGCGATCATCGTTCTGGAGCATCGACCCATGAAGACGTGTGCGCATTCCGCGGTCCTCGCGACCCTCCTTTCCATGACGGCGTCCGCCTCGGCGCGAGACGATCTCTCCGTGGTCGAGACCACGCCACGTCGCGCCGTGCTCGACGCCGACACCGATGCGATCATCCAGGTGACCTTCGATCGAGCCGTCGATCCGGCGACGCTGGGTGTCGAGACCTTCCACGCGTTCAGCCGAGGCGGCGGCCCGCTCGTCGGATCATTGTCGATCTCCCGGGACGGACGAACCGTCTCGCTCACGCCGCTGCGCGCCGCGACTCCGGGTGAACCCGTGACGGTCACGCTCGGCCACGGCCTGCGAGGCCTCGATGGATCCTCGCTGCGAACACGAGGTCATCAGTTCCGATACTGGACGCAGGCCGGCGCCGGCGATCTCCAGTTCGAGATCGCGCAATCGATCACCACCCGCGCCTTCCCTGGCGAAGACGTGGTCCCCTACGGCGGGACCGCGACCGACCTCGACGGCGACGGCTGGATCGACCTCTCGATCGTCAACGAAGCGACCGACGATGTCCGAGTCTTCATGAATGCCGGTGACGCCACCTGTCGCGTCGATGCTTTTCTACAACCGGGAAATCCAGTCGGTTCGGTACCGAGTCCGTCCGAAGCGGCGGACTTCAACTTCGACGGGCTGCCTGATCTCTGCATCGCGAACATCGCCGGCGACAGCGTCTCCGTCCTGCTGGGCAACGGCGACGGAACCTACGGTCCGGCCCAGACCCTCGACACCGGCGACGGGGCCCGTGGCATCACCGTCCTCGACCTCGACGGCGACGGCGACCTCGACATCGCGAGTTCGGCCTACTACTCGAACAACCTTCGACTCCTCTTCAACGACGGCACCGGGGTGTTCGGCGGACTGACCTCGCTCAATCCCGGCATCAACGGGGAATGGAGCATCCAGGCCGACGACATGAACGGCGACGGGCTCTTCGACCTGGTGATCGGCGGCCAGAGCCAGGTGCGGGTCCTGCTCGCCAACGAAGGCGGCGGGTTCGCGAATCACAGCACGCGTTCGGTCAGCGGACGCACCTGGCAGCTCAACCTCGCGGATCTGGACGGCGACGGGGCGGTCGACGTCGCCTGTGTGAATTCCTTCGCGGACGAAGGCTTCGTCTTCCTCAACGACGGCCGTGGAGGCCTTCGTCCCGGGGTCAGCCACGATACCGACCCCTTCCCGCTCGCCAGTGATCTCGGCGACCTCGACGGTGATGGAGATCTCGACTGGATCACCTCGAGCTACGGTGGCGACTGGTTCCTGTTCCTCAACGACGGGATGGGCGGTTTTCAGTTCCACTCCAGTTTCGACGCGCCGATCGCGGCCAGCTGCTCGCTTCCGGTCGACATGGACCGTGACGGTGATCTGGACCTCGTGTTCGTCGACGAACTCGACGATTCCATGATCATCATGAGCAACGGCGGATACGACCCGCCCGGACTCCCGGGGGATCTCGACGGGAGCGGATCCGTCGACGGCGCCGACCTCGGGATCATGCTCGCGGCCTGGGGCGTCTGTCCCGCCCCCTGCCCCCCCGATCTCGACGACGACGGACGAGTGGACGGCGCCGACCTCGGTCTCCTGCTCATCGACTGGAACTGAGCCGGCCCAAGCGTGACCAAGAAACCCCGGCGATGCGGGGCTTCGGTGTGATCGTTCGAATGCTCGACCGGAAACGGCGGGCCCGGCAGCCCCGGGTCAATCCCAGCGGAAGACGCCCTTCTTCCAGGCGTACACGTACGCCACCACGCTGGTCGCGATGAAGAACATGATGCGACCGAGGAACAGTGCCGACTCGGAGGACTGCGGCTCCAGCTTCGCGAAGGTCACCGCCCACGGGTAGAGGAAGATGATCTCGACGTCGAAGACCAGAAAGGTCATCGCAAGGATGTAGAACCGGACGTTGAATCGCTTCCGGGCCGATCCGATCGGATCCATTCCGGACTCGTAGGCGAGACCCTTCACTGCACCCTGGGCCTGAGGGCCGATGAGCGACGTCGCCACGATGTTGATGACGATGAACAGGAACGCCATCACGATGATGACCCCGACCGGGATGTAGCTGGTGATGCCGTCGAGTGCGAGGGTGATCATGGGTGGACCTGAATCCGAAAACGATGCGGAGCGGACCGGCGATCCGCCGGGCGTTTGGAGAGGATACCGATCCCGGCTTGATCGCGACGGGCGGATCCGCCATGGGAGCATCGCCGAAGCCACCCGAATACGCTCTAGGCATGCCCGAAGCCACCAACGAAACTCATCCCGTGGTCTTTCTGCATGGTTGGTGCGGACGAGCCGACGACGTCGACTCGATTCGAGCCGCCCTGCCGGGGCCGGTCCTGCCGATCTCCTGGATGCCCACGGGGGGCGATTTCGACCTCGAACGCTGGCCGACCGAGCCCGATCCCGACGCCGGCAAGGAACTGGCGAGGGAGTTCGCCGACGGCATCCTCGACCGGGTTCGAACCACCATCATCGATGCCGAATTCGTCGGGGCGACGGTGATCGGACACTCCCTGGGCGGTGCCATGGCCTGCGTCCTGGCGAAGGACCCGGATCTGGCGATCCGGCAGATCGTGCTCCTCGATGGCAACGCCCCCATGCTGCCGGAGAAATGCCGCGACGACCTCGATCGAATGCTGCCGTGGGTTGACCGGGCGGCGTCCGGCGGACGACTCCTCGCGCAGGCCGGTTGGATCGCGGAAGCCTCGTCGTGGGTCCCTGATCTCTTCTCGCTGGAGGATCAGGGCCCCGTCCGCCTGCACATCGAGCGGCGATTCCTCTTCGCACCGGCGGTCGAAGCCGCCCTGACCATCGCGGGCGGCGTGCAGTGGCCGATCACCGAATCACTCGAATCGACCGACTGTCCCGTCCACGGTCTCGGCGGTGAGCACGGTCGGATGCCGGTCGAGGCGCTGGTCGCCTGCCGGCCCGACGCGAAGGTCGAGCGGATGGCAGGCACCGGGCACTATCCGCATCTTTTCCAGGCCGAACGGACCCGAAAGTGGCTCGCCACCGGCCCGTTCGCCGCCACGTCGGCCTGAGCATGGATCGGGCCGGGCGATCGAGGATCGGGCGGCGCAACCGACCCGACGAAGCATGAGCACCAACACCAGGCCGAAGATGACGAGACCTCCGAATCCCGCGCCCACGATGAGACGCAGTCCGCCGATCGCGCGATCCACGATCTCCACCGCGGTGTCCTGAGCCGCTTCGATCGCCGAGCCGGATCCCGAAGCGACCATCGCTCGAAGCGCGTCCATGGTCTTGTCATGTTCCGCCGCGACGCCTTGCACCAACGCCGCACGCTCCTCGCCGACCGCGGCCGGAACGAGATCCCGCTCCTGCTGCACCAGAACGAGCATGCGATCGAATCACCCTTGGCCTCGAGCGATACGGGAATCTCCCTGTGCGCTCGAGCTCGATGGCCTCGATATCCGCATGTCGGGACTCCGGGTGGGGATCGACGACGCTTGGTCGACTCGCTGCACCGATCCCCAGCGTACAATCCTCGATCGTTCAGGGCGTAGCTCAGCTTGGTAGAGCGGCGGCTTTGGGAGTCGCAGGTCGCAGGTTCGAATCCTGTCGCCCTGATTCAGGCCCATCGGAATCGATGATTTCGGTGGGCCTGTTGTCTTGCTCGACGTCGACCGGGACGATCATCGCTCGAAGGTGAACGTCATTCGCCCGTCCCGGGTGCCCGTCTCGACCAGTCGGCCGTTCTTCGGGGGTCGGACCTGGACCCGCGTCGCCGAGTCGCTCGTGAATTCGACCTCGATGTCCTCGGGGGTCCAGGTCAGCCGGGCGATCGTCAGGTCGCCTCGGACCCGAAGTCCCCGGACCTCGCCCGAGGGCCACGCGGCCGGCAGCGCCGGCAGCAGGTCGATCTGAAATCTCGGAGGAACCCCCGGTGCGAATGCGTCCGGGAGTGGAACGTGGGACTGGACCAGCATCTCCGCGATGCCCGCCGCCCCGCCGAAGTTCCCGTCGATCTGGAACGGCGGATGGTTGTCGAAGAGGTTCGGCAGCGTCGACTTCACCAGCAGCAGCCGCAGGTTCTCGTAGGCCGCTTCACCGTCGTGCAGCCGCGCCATGAAGTTGACGAGCCAGGCGCGACTCCATCCGGTGTGTCCACCGCCGTTGGCGAGCCGGAAGTCGAGCGACTTCCGAGCCGCGGCCAGCAACTCGGGCGTGGTCTCGTGATTGAACTGGGCGCCCGGGTGCAGTCCGTAAAGATGCGAGATGTGACGGTGTCCCGGTTCCGCCTCGCCGAAGGGTCGCGACCACTCCATCAGCCGGCCGTCGTCCCCGATCCTCGGCATCGCGAGCCGGTCCCGCGCGGCCATCGCGGCGACGACCACCTCGTCGTCCGACGTTTGAAGAACCGTCGCCGCATCGATCAGGTTCGTGAAGACGTCCCAGATGATCTCCTGATCCATCGCATTCCCCATGCCGATGTCCGCACGCTGCCCGTCTTCGGTGATGAAGGTGTTCTCGGGTGAACTGCTGGGACCGGCAACGAGCCGGCCGGTCGCCGGGTCCTCGCAGAGGTAGTCGAGGTAGAACTCGGACGCCCCGCGCAGCAGCGGCCAGGCCCGCTCGCGAAGAAAGACCTCGTCGCCCGAATGCAGATAGTGCTCCCAGAGGTGCCGGGTCATCCATCCCCCTCCGTGGGGCCACATCCCCCACACGGTTCGACCGATGGGGACCGTGAAGGCCCAGGCGTCGGAGGTGTGATGTGCCATCCATCCATCTGCGCCGTAGAGCCGTTGGGCCGTCTCCCGCCCACGTTCCGCCAGACGTTCCGTGAAATCGAACACCGGCTCGTGGAACTCGGCGAGGGTCCCGATCTCCGCGGGCCAGTAGTTCATCTGGAGATTGATGTTGACGTGGTAGTCGGCGTTCCAGGGTGCTTCGAGGTGCTCGTTCCAGATGCCCTGAAGGTTGGCCGGCATGGTTCCCGGTCGTGAGCAGGAGATCATCAGGTATCGGGCGAACTGGAAGTAGAGGCTGAAGAGCGCGGGATCCTCGGCGCCGGCTCGAAGTTCCTCCAGTCTCACATCAGTCGGCTTCGTCGCCTGCGGCGAGGTCCCGAGATCGATGGTCACCCGCTCGAACGGCGGCTGGAACGACTCGAGATGCCGACGGAGGAGTTCGTCGAAGTCACGCTCCAGCGCCGCCTCCGCCCGCCGCTCGACTTCCGCGCGGGGATCGGCGACGCCGTGCCCGGGCATGTCGGTCGCGCCGGCGATCACCACGGTGTACGCACGGACGCGTCGAGCGAGATCCGAGTGACCCCGGACGCGTCCGAGGATCGCGGCCTCCGGAACGGGGATCGCCTCGCCGGCCTCGTGGAGCGCATCCCCGCTCGCCACCGCGATCCCGGCGTATCGAACCCCCGGATGGGTTCCGTTGATCGCCCTTCCGTGCAACATCAGGGAGCTTCGAACCTGCGTCGCGGATCCCTCACCACCGGCCGTCGTGCCACCGTCGTGGATGCGATCCCGCCCGATCGCCACGGCGGCGTGCATCCCTTCGGGCGCGTCGGTCTCCCACCGCACCACGATCACGTCATCCGCTTCGCTCGCGAACATCCGGCAACGATAGTGATGACCGTCCGAGGAGAACGTGGTCTCGGTGACGCCGGTTCCGAGATCGAGTGAACGCCGGTAGTCGCCGATCGCATCGAGATCGTCGACCCAGCGGGTTCCCACCGTGAACAAGGTCTGATGACTGCGGGTGAGCCGCTCGCTCATGAATTCCTGCTGCATGATCCGTTGCGCACCCGAAACGTCGCCGGCGAACCAGAGCTCGCGGGCTCGTTCGAGCGCACCGGGCGATGGCGTCCGGTGCCGATCGATCGGCGAGCCGGCCCAGACCGATTCCTCGCTCACCTGGATCGTGCCCAGCGCATCGCCGTACACCATTCCGCCGAGCCGGCCGTTTCCAATCGGGAGTGATTCCGTCCACGCTTCCGCCGGACGTTCGTACCAGAGCACGTCGCCGCTGGGTGCTTCATCACGGCTGGCCGCGATCCACCCGGCCGCCACGGACCCCGCGGGGGTCATGCCGGCGGCGGCCGCCGCGGCCTGAAGACTCGCGTGAAGAACCGGACCGGCCGCCGCATCGATGGCACCGGGTTCATCACCGACGGTGAAGCCCCACGCACCGGAGAGATCAAGTGCTCCGTCCGGACCTTCGAGCCGAGGCGTTCCGTCCCAGATCCCACCATCACCCCCGGAATCGTGGACGCGGACCGCGATGATGCTGATGCGACCCGGGCGTACCAGCGACGCGGGAATCGTGTACCGGCGCGACGACTGCCACGCACTCCGGGGCTGCGGAGGCATGCCACCCGTTCCGCCGATGCGCACCCCGTCGAAGAAGGTCTCGTCCGCATCGTCGATCGCACCCAGCTCCAGGCGAAGTGGCGCCGCTTGCCATTCGGCGGGAACCTCGATCGGAAGGACGTACCACGCGAAGCCGTCGTAGTCGGTGAGATCCGACGCCGCGTCACTCCACGCCGATGGCACCATTCGCAGCGACGGCGGATCCGCATGGGCGGTGCCGGCGATCGCCAGGCTCGTGATGATCAGGGTGACCGTGCTGACCAGCGTGCGGTTCATCGTCACGTTCGACATGAGGGATTCCCGGTCGGCCGCCCGGCCACGGAAGCGTCGCTGACCAACCGCTTGTGATGGTACCTTTTGAGCAATGTTGCGACCTGCGACATCCCGGGACGCATCCGCCATCGCCGCGATCTACGCGCCGTTCGTGGAGGGTGGCACCGTGAGTTTCGAGTCGACCGCCCCCGATGCGGCCGAAATGGCTCGACGAATCGAACGCACCCTTCAGGAACATCCGTGGCTGGTCGCCGAAGACGATCACGGCGACATCGTCGGATACGCGTACGCGACGGGCTTCCGTGGACGTCACGCCTACCGTTTCACCGCCGAGACCTCCGTCTACGTCAGCGTCGCGGCGCAGGGACGCGGCGTCGGATCCGAGCTTGCGATCGCGCTTCTCGACGCACTTCGGGCGTCGGGCTACCGAACCGCCGTCGCCGTCATCACGCTTCCCAACAATCCAAGCATCCGGATGCACGAGCGGGTCGGCTATCGGGAGGCCGGTCGATTGCCCGCCGTGGGGTGGAAGGCCGGCCGCTGGAACGACATCGGGTACTGGCATCTCGCCCTCGGGGATGGAGATCCGTCGGAAATCCGCTGAACACCCACCGGGCGCTTCGGCCGCCGGCCCTGGCTCCGATAGGATTTCCCGCGGAGATCCGACTGATGCCACTGCACACCACGCTCCTCGCGATCGCACTTGCCGCGTCGCACACGCCATCGAGTCCCACCCCGCCACCCGACGCCGACTGGTGGCCCCGGCATCTTCCTTCGCGGGTGGTGACCCCCCTCGAGGAGACGCCCGCACAGCTCGACGCTCGAATGGCGTGGTGGCGCGAAGCTCGTTTCGGGATGTTCATTCACTGGGGGCTCTATTCGATTCCCGGTGGGTACTGGGAGGGGCGTCGTACCGGTGGTGCCGAGTGGATTCTCAATTCGGTGAAGATCCACCCCGACGACTACATGCCGCTCCAGTCCCAGTTCGATCCGGTCGACTTCGACGCGAGGGAGTGGGCCATGATCGCGAACAACGCCGGCATGCGATACCTCGTCGTGACCAGCAAGCACCACGACGGCTTCTGCCTCTGGCCGAGCGCGTTCACCGACTTCGACGTCGAAGGCACGCCGTTCGCGCGGGACATTCTCGGGGAGCTCGCAGAAGCATGCCGCAACGAAGGCGTCGTCCCCTGCCTCTACCACTCGATCATGGACTGGACCCACCCCGACTACCTGCCCCGTCGGGCGTGGGACGATCGTCCGGGAGGCGATCACGACCGGTACGTGGAGCACCTGCATCGCCAGCTCGAAGAGCTGATCGAACGATACGGACCCGGCGTGCTCTGGTTCGACGGCGAATGGGAAGGCACCTGGACGCACGACGACGGACAACGGACTTACGACCTCGTGCGTCGAATCGATCCGCGGATCATCGTCAACAACCGGGTCGACACCGGCCGGACCGGCATGGCCGGGCTGACCCGATCGGGTGGCTACCGCGGTGACTTCGGCACGCCGGAGCAGGAGATCCCGACCACGGGCCTGCCCGAAGGCGTGGACTGGGAGACCTGCATGACCATGAACCGGTCCTGGGGATACCAGTCCTTCGACCTCGCCTACAAGACGACCTCCGACCTGGTTCGAAAACTGGTCGACATCGCCAGCAAGGGCGGGAACTTCCTGCTCAACGTCGGACCGGACGAACGTGGTCGATTCCCCGCGGAAGCGAAGGAACGACTGGCGGGCGTCGGCCGCTGGATGTCGTTCAACGATGATTCCATCCATGGCACCCGGGCTTCTCCGTTCTCGACGCTCGAGTGGGGTCGGTGCACTCGGGCATCCCTTCCCGGCGGCGGTGAGCGTCTGTATCTCCACGTGTTCGACCGCCCGGAAGACGGCGTGATTCGACTCCCGGGCCTCCTGACCCGACCCATGCACGAGGCCGCCTACCTCCTGGCCGCGCCCGGTGCGGGCAGGCTTGCCGTCGAACGAGACGGCGCGGACCTCGCGATCGAACTGCCCGCGGACGCGATGGTCGATCCGATCGACACCGTCGTGATTCTCGATCTCGTCGCCCCCGCGCTGGTGGTCGATGGTCCGCGCATCACGGTGGACTCGGGCATCTTCATCGAGCCGTTCACCGTCACCATCGAGTCACCGGACCCGACCGTGCAACTTCGCTCGACGACGGATGGATCCGATCCGACGTTCGATTCTCGAATCGACGTCGACGAAATCGAGATCGACCGGACCACCACGCTTCGGACCGCCTGTTTCTTCGATGGCGTACCGGTGGGCGCCGTCGTCGAGCGTCGATTCGAACGCGTGATGCCGGTCGCCTCGGTGCAGCCCTTCGTGATTCGCGACGGTCTCGCCTGGCGGACGTTCCTGGGCGGATTCGAACGCGTGTCGGATTTCGCCGAGGCGCCGGTCGAGCGGGAGGGCGTCGTCGCGACGGTCGACCTCTCCATGCAACCACGCGACGAGAACTTCGCCGTCACGTTCACCGGATTCATCGAGATCCCGACGACGGGGATCTGGACGTTCGCCCTCGACTCGGACGACGGAAGCACCCTGCGTATCCACGATTCGATGGTCGTCGACAACGACGGCCTCCATTCGGCACTCGAAAAATCCGGGGCGATCGCACTGGAAGCCGGTCTTCATCCGATCCGAGTCGACTATTTCGAGGGGACCGGGCAGGACGACCTGATCCTGAGGTGGTCACCGCCCGGATCCGCTACCTTCGCACCGATACCCCCGGAGCGTTTCAAGCGATGACCATCCCCCTCGACGAGAAATGGCACCGACGATTCCTCGCCTTGAGCGAGCAGATCGCGACCTGGAGCAAGGATCCCTCGCGCGGCGTCGGCGCCGTGATCGTCTCCGCGAACAAGCAGGTGGTCTCGACCGGCTTCAACGGGCTTCCCCGGGGCGTCGAGGATCGCCCGGAACGCCTCGAACGGCCCGTCAAGTACGACCTGATCGTGCACGCCGAGATGAATGCGATCATCCAGTGCGCCCGCAACGGCGTCAGTCCGATCGGCTGTGCGATCTACTCCTCGTTCTTTCCCTGTGTGAACTGCGCGATCGCAGTGGTCCAGGCCGGTATCCGAACGGTCGTGACGTATCTCCCCGAAGCGGGGGACGACCACTGGCTCGATTCGATCGACAAGAGCCGGACGGTGTTCGAGGAAGCCGGGGTCGAGTTCCTCGAACTCAAGCGCCGCGACTGAACCGTTCAGCCTTCTTCCGTGCGGATACGCTCGATCTCCGCGCGAACCTGCCGTGAGATCCGACTCTTCGCCTGACGTATCGCCTCGGGCGACATCGACAGCCGTTCCGCCACCTCCGTGGCCGGCACGCCACGACGTCCGTAGAGGTCGAACGCCTCCCAGGACTGCTCGCTCTGGTTACCGCTCGATCGAACCGCTTCCAGCGCCCGTTCGATGACCGATCGCGTCCACTCCTGAGCCCACACGTCGTCCACGTAGCCGGGATCGTCGATCCGAACCTCGTTGTTTTCGCCGAGATTGACCTGATCACCACGCTTCCGCCACCGCGCACGCATGGCGTTCAACGTCGCTGCCTTCAGATAACCCCGGAAGCGGCCGCTCGAAGCGTCGTACTCGAATCGATGGGAAGCACGGAAGAAATTCGCCACCACTTCGTGGGCGACATCCTCCGCCTCTTCGCCACCAGCGCCAGCCCGACCTGCAAATCCCTTGATGAGGGGTACATAGCGGTCATAGAAATCCCGCCAACCGATCTCCCGTTCCAGGGTTCCCGATGCATTGAGTCGAAGGAGAAGGCTCCCGCGCGTCTTGAACTCATCAACGTCGGGCCGGGCCTGGTCCGCAGACCCGGAAATTTCCGGCTTGACCGGTGCGATTTCCTCATCTGGTCCATCCCCTGCCGGAAGACGGACGACACTTTCCGTTGATCCGAATCGGATTCGGTCTCCCGTTCGAATCCGTATCGATTCACCGCTTTCGAGGCGGATCCAGTTCACGTTGGTCCCACTCCGGCTACCCAGATCCTTGATGAGAAACTTTCCGTCACCCAGATGATGCACCGCCGCATGGCGGCGGCTGACGGTGTCATCGACAAGCTTCAAGCCAACCGACTCGTCTCTTCCGATCGTCACTTCCTCGCCGGGAGCGAAGTCGTACGAAACCGGCTCGTCGATCGATTCGACTTGTAGCTCCAGACGGATCCTTGGTTGATTCATGTGGTTCCTCGAGACTGACCTTGTATCGAACGCCCCGTTTCAATTATGATCGTTTCGAACGTTTGGGGTGGTCATCGTTCCTTCAATGCCTGGCATGAACGCCGAAATTCTTATCTGAAGAGACATTAATCCATGTACGGCAAGCAAACCGAAACCGCCATCGCTGCAGTGAGTTACCTGGCCGCCCTCTGGGACGGACCAGCGACCAGAAGGGTCTCCGCCGCGGACATCGCGGACGGACGAGGCCTGCAACGGCCCTTCGTCGCGAAACTGCTATCGACGCTGAGCCAGGCGGGAATCGTGAGCGGCTCCCCCGGCCCCGGCGGCGGATACGCCCTCGCCAAGGGGCCCGAAGAGATCACGCTCCGTGATGTCTGGGCGCTCTTCGAGCGTCCCGACGGCAGCCGCGTGGCGTTCGTCGGTAGCGAGATCTGCGGTGTTTCCGCCCCAGGCGACCTCTCCAACCGAATCGGACGCGTCGAGCAGGCCATGAACTCCCTGCTTGATGAGACGACCTTCGACGTCTTCTGTGGGAAGCCGAAAACCGAGTCGAATGATGATCTCGACTCGAACGGACTCGGAGACCGCCAGGCGTCCTGACGCCCGGTCGCCCGAACAACCCCGATCGACGACGCGTCCGTTCGACTCACGAGTCGAACGGACGCGTTCTTCTTCATTCAGGTCGGGAGAAGTCCTCGTTGCGGAATCTCGCCGTCACGCCCGCGATCGCTTCGGGAAGATCGCGCGGTGAATCAATCACCGCATCCGGTCGTGGAATGCGACGACCGATGTCCCGGCCTTCGTCGTAGCCACCTCGGATCGCGATGAACGGGATTTCCGCATTCTCCGCGGTCTGCGCATCCACACTCGAATCTCCGACCAGCACCGCGTGCACCGGCGCGCCACCATCGAGGTCGAGCAACGCCCCGATGAACCGGGGGTCGGGTTTGAGCACGCCCGCATCCTCCGGACAACACAGCCCGTCGACCATGTCATCGAGACCGAGCCGCTCGACCACCCGCGTGGCGGGAACACGTGGCTTGTTGGTGGCGATCCACAGTCGGTGCCCCAGGCGGCGAAGCGTGCCGAGTGATTCGACGACGCCATCCCTCAGGACCGTTCCCTCGAGACATGCATCCCGGTAGGCGCGATCGAAGATCACACGGGCTCGCCCGTGCGTCGACGGATCCAGCTCCGATTCGTGTTCGAGTCGGAGGATTCGATGCAGGAGCCGATCCGCACCACGCCCGATGCTCCGCAGGACCAGTTCCTTCGACGGCACCTCGCGGTCGATCTCGATGGCGGCGACGACACAGGCCGCGTGGATCCCGTCGACGGAGTCGACGAGCGTTCCGTCGAGATCGAGCAGCACGGACGGTGGAGATTCGAGTGGCATTCAGGCGATCGTGGCCGAACCCGGCTCGGATCGCAAGGCCTCAGCGGGATAACGCCCGATCGACTCGCAGCAGTCGGTCGATCACCGGAATCATCGTCGCCGGACGATCGCCGCGCGACACCCGGATGCAATCCTGCACCAGTTCCGAGAGTTCGGGCGAGGTTCCGGGGACGACCTCCCGCAGGGGCACCGGCATCGCGATGCGGTCGGGGCCGAGCGGCCCCGACGAAATCTCCGTCTTGCTGCCCTTCGGTGGCAGCGCGGTCGGAATCAGGCGGCCCGAAACGACCCAGTACATCGTCGCACCCAGGTTGTAGACGTCGGTCCGCTCCGTGATTCGACGACGGTGCGCCTGCTCCGGAGCGATGTAACCCGGGGTCCCCTGGATGCGATCCTTCGTCGTTCCGATCTCGCAGGCCTGCCCGAGGTCGATGATCCGCACGTCGGATCCGTCGACGAGCACGTTCGTCGGCTTCATGTCCGCGTGGACGTAACCGGCATCGTGCATCGCCATCAGACCTTCCGCGAGTCGAATGAAGATCCTCACCTGTTCAAGCGGCGAGAGATCCCGCAGCGTGTCGAGCGCCGGGGCATCGACGCAATCCATCACCAGACCGACCTCGACGACCCTGAATCGACGCCGCTTCCGGAACAGACGGCCGATCCGCCGGATCGATTCATGCTTGATCGATGTTCCAATCCGATGTTCGCCGATCACCTGGTCGATGAATCGCTGATCCTTGTCGGATCGCTTCACGACATGCTTGATCGCGTATTCGGCCCCGGACTTCGGGTCGCGAATTCGGTAGATGGTGCTTGCAGCGCCCTCCCCCAGCCGGCCGACCACCGGGTATCCGAAGAGTTCGACTGGATGCGACATGGCAATCCCCGTTCAGTGCGATGTCGCGATGAGTTGGCGGGGTCGGTGCACGGCGAAAGCGTCGATCCGGTTCGCCTTCGCGTCGATGCGGTCGGCGATCAGTTTCGACCGGCCAGCAGCGATTCGAATTCGGCGACGGGGAAGTACCGGCCGGGGCTGTTCACGTCGCTGAGATCGGAGTGCAGATGCACCGCTTCATCCGTGATCGAAAGACGCGACTGCAGCGTCGTCACCAGCTGTGCGAGCGACTTGGTCTGAGCCTGGGTGAATCGCTTCTGATCACCGTTCCCGACGAGGCAGATTCCGATCGCGACCCGATTCAGGCCGTCCGCCACTGCGGGATCGGCACCACGTCGCGAGGCGACATGCGCGCCGGCCCGCTGGGCGTCCCAACGAGTGGTGACGTGGATCTGTCCGTCGGCGAGGCTGCCATTGCCATTGCCGATGACGAAGTGGTATCCGATCTCTCGGAGACTGCCCTGATTGACGTGCCGGCGAGCGATGTCGTCCGCATCATCGAAGTAGAAGCCCGAGTCGTGGACCACGATCTTGGTCCAGACCGTCGACATGCTGGTTCGTGCGGGCTCGAGCCCCATCCGAGATCGAGCTCGGTCGGCATCCGATGGGGCGAGGACCGACGCGGACGGCAGGTCGCTCATGCCCTCGCGGGGTGTCGTCGTGGTGAGCATGAAGAAGGCGAAAAAAACCGTCATGCTCGCCATGAACGCCATCCAGACGATCTGGGGACGGGAGAAGCCTCCCGAAACGACCTGTTCCTGATGCTGCGTCACGGAATCCATGCCCTCATTCCGGTCCGCTTTCCTTGCGGACCCGCCCCACGCTTCGTTCCCGCCGTTCGGGAACTTTCTCGCTCTGTCTCCCTCATCGGTCAGCACGACGAGCGAACATTCGTCAATCGCGGGAATACCGCGAACCAGGATCCGGGAGGAAGGAGTTCGAGGGTTGGACCGAATCAGCCGGCCCGGAAGCCTCGTCGGAATGATACCGGACCCTGCTGAAAATCACGTATCGGGTGAAAGTCGTGCACGGAGCGCCGGTTGCGGCTCGCCGAAGACGTCCTCTTCCTCGATCGGGATGTATCGCTGACGCATCCGATCGTGGACCTCGAACTGGGTTCTCGGATCTTCAGGCTTGAACAACAGCTTCTGGCAGCCGGTCGACATGACGACCGCGGCAGACCCGACGGCGACCACGAGGGACCAGATCATCTGGCCATGGAATTGGGCGGGCGGGCCCGGACGGACTTCGTTCACGAGGAATTCCTTTCCACGGCGCGGGTCACCGGGACCGCGAATTCCAGCCGGTAGGGGGCGGTGGCTCGTGGATCCATGATCTCGATCCGAACCAGGATCTTCGGCGAGGCCCCGCCCAGCCCGGACACCTCGGACGCGTTGATCGGAAGGTCGATCGCATAGGCGGTCCCCATGAAGCCCTCTCGAAGTCCCGCGCCCCATCGAGCCGCGTCCACTTCCCACGTTCCGAGTTCGACGGCATCGCCAGCGGCGTCGAATCCGATCGCCGAGACCGTCGCCGGACCCGTGGTCTGGAGAAAGCGATTTCGAGCATCCTCGGTTCGCACCCGAAGGCGAAGTTCCGCCCCGGAAGGGTCGAGGCGGACGGTCGATCCCGACGCCTTGGCGACGCGAACCGGCGTCGGAAGCCCCGCGAGGGCCACCTCATCCGGCGATGCAGCCCTGGCCGTCTCGAGTTCGATCCGCAGCCGGGAGCGTTCCGCCTCGAGCCCCGCGACCTCATCCTGGAGTTCGCGAATCCGGGTCGAACGCTCGACGCTTCCATCGCTCGGACCCAACCGGGCCGAAGCGCACCCCGTCGCGACCAAAGCCGCGAAGGTGGTCATTCCCAAGGAGCGACCACGGTCAGTCATCGCCATCGATGGATCCTTTCAAGCCCAGAGAGACCTGGAATGCGAGCTGTTCAAGCCGGGCTGAGAAGTCTACGGTCACCACGCTCGCTCGATCTCCCACTTCGAGCCGAACCGGCGCAAAGTTCAGGATTCCGAGCACACCAGCTTCGATCAGTCGATCCGCCGTCGGCTGGGCGGCTTCCTTCGGGACCGAGATGATCCCGAGCAGGATCTCCCGTTCACGGATGAGACGACTGAGATCTTCCATCGGCCGAATGCGGCGGTCCACCACTTCCGTTCCGACAAGGTCGGGATCGGCGTCGAAGACCGCGGCGATCTCGAATCCCTCCCGGGCGAACGGACCGTAGGACATGATCGCCTGCCCGAGCCGTCCCGCACCCACCAGCGCCGTCTTCCAGGTCCGATCCTTCCCAAGGATCCGCCGAAGCCGATCCGCCAGATCCTCGAGCAGGTAGCCGACGCCGGCCTGACCGAACTGCCCGAACCACGAGAGGTCCTTTCGGATCTGGGTGTCGGTCACGCCGAGTTCTTCGCCGAGCCGACGAGAACTCACCCGAGTCTCGCCCGCTGCCAGACGCCGGTCGACCTCGCGCAGATACAGCGTCAGTCGCTTGACGGTGGGGCCGGGGATCTGCTGCCGGGAAGTCATCACACCGATCTTATCGACCCTTGCAGGATGGGACACCATCCACCACCCCCCGTATCATTCGAGCATNGACGACCTGGACTCCGGTACCGCTCCGACCATCTCATTCGAGTTCTTTCCGCCGTCGACGCCCGCGGGCTGGATGAACCTCGACCGGCGGATCAACGAGCTCGTTCCGCTCGAGCCGTCATTCGTCTCCGTCACCTACGGTGCNGCTGGATCCACCCGAGGGCTCACGAACGATCTCGTGGTCCGCCTGCTGGAAGAGACGGAGATCCCCGCAGTCCCCCATCTGACGTGCATCGGCCACACCCGGGACGAGATCGATGTGATTCTCGAGCGGTATGCCGAGGCGGGCGTCACCGCCATTCTGGCCCTCCGGGGAGATCCACCGCAGGACGGGAGTGATCCGGATTCCGGTGAATTCGAGTACGCCTCGGAACTCGTGCAACACATCCAACGCTTTGGTGACCGGCATCGGCACCCCTTCAGAATCGGGGTTGCTGGATTTCCGGAAGGACACCCCGCCACGCCCAACACGCTNGAGGGGATGGCTCACCTGAAAGCGAAGGTCGACGCGGGCGCGGATTGGATCTGCACTCAGCTCTTCTTCGACAATCACGCCTTCCTCGACTGGCGGGATCGCTGCCGTATCGAGCGAATCGATGTCCCGATCATCGCCGGAATCATGCCGATCAGCACCAGGCGGAGCGTGGTTCGGATGGCCGGACTCGCGGCAGGCACGGTCTTTCCGGCATCACTGCAACGGGCGCTGGCTCGTGCCGACCACGATGATGAGGATGCCGTTGCCGAGATCGGACTGCATTGGGCGTCGGAACAGTGCCGTGATCTTCTCGATCATGATGTCGACGGCATCCACTTCTACACGTTGAACAAGTCGGACGCGACGCTTCGCATCCACCGCAGCCTCGGNNTTCGAAGNGCCCGNNGCCTNCGGCNACGCCCGGCCTGAANCCGGGTCGGGGGTCGATCGCGGTCAGGCCGTGATGTCGATGTGGGACGCGTCTTCCCCGGCATCCCGGTTCTTCTGCTTTCGGGACGTGAGACCCTCCTGATCGGACTCACGACGACGGCGCCCTCTTTCATCGGCGTTCGAGTCCTCTTCGTCGAGCCCGCGGATGTCCGCGGAGTCTTCAAGTTCGGAGACTCTGAATTTCCCCGAATCCTCGTCGCTTCGNCGGCCACGCTCCGATGCGAAACGAGATCGATCGCGGGCCTTCGCCGCTTCACGCTGCGCCTGCGTCGCCTGAAGCGCTGAAATTTCGGGTGGTACGCCGAAGAGACTCATGTCTCCTACATCGGCGTCGTTTCACAACCGAGTCCAGCAAACGGTCCCAGGGTTCGAGCCCATCGGGAAGAATGGTTGTCAGAGCGGCTCTTACCGGCCCTCACTCGCTCCGAGTGGGCTTCTTTTCGTCGGCCGGGGGGCTTGCAAGCCAGACCACCTCGAGACCTTCGACGAGTCCCTCACGCCGGGACCCCTTCATGGTTTCAAGGCCTTCCTTGATCATCTCGCGATCATCGACCTGCCATCCGATGTAGGCGAGCACCAGTCCCAACCCACCCGAGGCACGCGATCCCTCCCGCTTCCGAGTCGCGATCAGGTCGCGAATATCAGCAGCATTCAGGAGGAGATTCGTTCGGTTGGGAATCAGATCCTCACCATCGAACACCGCACCCGCGACCTCGAAGTGATTTCGGAAGAGCCGCCCGAGCGTGAGCTCCGCCGAGAAGAAGGCTCCAAAACCGATCTGAGCGTTCGCGAGGGCCGCTTCAATCAGCGGATTTCCCGGTGCATATCGCAACGCATCCTTGAGACGGTCCGTGGCTCGGGCGTATCGCCCCTTCGCCATGTATGCACCCGCCTGGTCCACGAGCTCCATCGCCCGTTCGGAGAGTTGTCCGTCGTCGACGCCTGCCACCATGGTCCGGTGCTGGTAGATGTCATAGAGCTCCTCGGGCGAACGCAGCTTGCGAGCCGATTCCGGCTCACCCTCGGATGCCTCCTTCGCTCGTCCCAACCCATCGGACGCCGCGGGGGGCTCCCCCTCTTCACGCTCGTCAAGCGGAAGGCCGGTGGCCGAACGTCGAAACTCCGGACCGATTCCGGCTTCCGGATCACCTTCCGGCCGAGTGAACCCCTCGAAGTTTCCCGAACTGTCGGACGGACGAGCGTCTTCCAAGGTCCCGATTCGCGGCCGGGTGATTCTCGCCTGCACCTGCCGCCGGCGGTCCCGCAACGACAGTTCGCCACTACTGTCCACGTTCACGTCCGCACGGCCCTTGTAGTTCGCTTCGACCCGCCGAACGATCGAGTCGTATGAATTACCGCGAGCGATACCACTCGCCACTCTTCCCTCGAGCTGCTCATCGGGCTTGATTCGATTGCCGTCTTCATCCTCCCAGGGCGACCGAAACGGTCGAACCGAAACGGCGTCACGGTCGGAATTCGCCATGGCTCGCTCGTAGATCGAGTCGACCGGAATTCCCTCACTCAACCCGCGTACCTTGATCCCCTCCACCGAGGAGTGGATCTGATGGAATTCCCGACCCTGGGCGTCGCGCACGATCTCGGCATCTTCCGGCGCCGCGGCGGTCGTCAAGATCGATCCTGAAGTCATCGCGGAATTCACACGGTCCAATCGAATCTGGGAATCATCCAGACGCCGCGCGCCGAAGTCGCTGCCGACCTCGGGGACCGCCGTGAAGTCACGCCGGTACTGGAACGCCCCCGACTTGGCCGCGTCGTACGGATCCATGCGACGGTCACTCATCAGGAAGTCGAGACTGCCCAGCGCGGAATCGCGTTCGAACCCGTAGTTGGCATCGCCGCCCAGCGTGCCGCGAAAATCACGCGGCGCGAGGTACCCGACGCCTCCGAGGAAACCCGGATCGCTTCGGAAGCCCCGCCCGCCGGCCACGTTGTTGGTCACCACGAGATTCCGAGCCTGTATCGCCTGATAGCTGAACGCCGCCGCGCGGGGGGAGTATCCGTTTCGGCCACCCGAACCCACGCGGAGGTTGTTGTCGAGCGCATCTCCGGATCCGAGTGCGTCGCGGCCCAACTGACCATCCGGCACGTTGCCGCTGGGATCACCGAGCGCCTGCCCCGCCGGATTACCGCCGACCTGACCCCCGAGCCGCTGCCCACCGATCCGCTGGCCGGACATCCGCTGCGGTGCGGCGTCGAGCTGACTCGCACCCACCACCAGCGTGATGCACGCGACCGCGAGATCGCGGATGGGCGAAATCGATCGAAAACGGAGGCTGCGGGACATCAGGATCATCGAAGTCATCTGTTTGGTTCCAATCATCAGGGAAGCCTGCGGTCCGTTCCGGGCCGAGAGGGACGAGCGGAACCGCCCCTGTTCATCGGCCGTTCGACCCCCTTCAGGATAGCTCCGAGCCCGTCGATTCCACGGAGGATTCCTCGGGCCTCAATACCGGGCGAATCGTGTCCGCCACCTCGACCGCGGTCTCGACGTCGATGGCGATAATCACCGTGACTCGGTCATCGAAACCGAGGATGACGAGGCCGAGGCGGGTCGGTCCGAGTTCGAGCTCTTCCTCGATCCGGGTGCCGGAGAGCAGCGGGAGGTACCGGCCGAGCGTGTCGAAGTGCGTGAACTGCATCGCATCTCGAACCTCGAAGACGAAGACTCGATCTCCGGATCGGTCGGACTCGTAGACCAGCCGAACACCCCCTGCACCAGCCAGATTCCGCTCGATCGCCGAGCCGACGAGGGCGAGCTCGAGGGCCAGGAGCGACGGCGGCTCGACGCCCGGTCCGAGGACTTCCACCATGTCCTTGATCGCGGTTCGAACGGATCCGGACGCCCCCGCCTTCGCGAAGCCGTCCGCCTCCGTCGCCCCGTCGTCACGATTCTCGCCGCGTTCGGCCCGGGGAGGCGAATAGCTCGCCGCGGACCTCGAGACGGCCTTGATCAGATCGGCAAGGGGGGTTCCCGCGACCCGGACCCCCCGCTGCTGCATGCGCGGGCCATAGATCCCGAAGAGCACGGACGCGGCGACCATCGAAAGCGCGGCGAGGACCGCAGGAACCGAGATCCGGGCCGAACCCCGGGATCGAGGCCTCGGGCGGACACCCGTCGCGAACCGTTGTTTCGATGGTCGAAGAAGCATTCCTGACCATCCTAGACCTTCGATGGCCTCGGAATGCCACCCCACTCCACGCCGCGATTCCCGAACCCCGGTTTTCAGACCCCTCCGGACCGCTTCGAACGCTCCACTACAATCCACGACCCATGACCCAATCCGCCCCTGCGTACATCACGACGCCGATCTACTACGTCAACGATCGACCCCACATCGGACACGCGTACACCACCACGCTGTGCGACGTCTGGGCGCGGGCGATGCGTTTCGAGGGACTGGACGTCTTCTTCCTGACCGGCACCGACGAACACGGCGTCAAGGTCGAGAAGTCGGCCGCGGCCCGGGGCATCGCACCGCAGACGCTCGCCGACGAGAACGCCGCGGAGTTCCAGAAGGTGATGGGAATGTTCAACCTCACCAACGACGACTTCATCCGGACCACCGAGCCGCGGCACGAGCGACAGGTCCAGGCGCTCGTGAAGCGACTCCTCGAAACCGGCGACGTCTACCTCGGCGAGTTCGAGGGGTGGTACGACGAGGGCCAGGAGGAGTACGTCACCGAGACCAAGGCGAAGGAGAGCGACTTCAAGAGTCCCATCTCCGGAAAGCCGCTGGTTCGGGCGAACGAACGGAACTACTACTTCAAGCTCAGCGCCTACCAGGACCGGCTCGAATCCCTCTTCGAGACCAATCCGGGGTTCGTGAAGCCCGACGCCCGACGCAACGAGGTCCTTGGCCGACTCCGCGGTGGTCTTCAGGACGTCCCGATCACCCGCACCAACTTCAGCTGGGGGATCCCCTTCCCGGGTGACGAGGAGCATGTGATCTACGTGTGGATCGACGCCCTCTTGAACTACGCCACCGCGCTCGAACTCGCGGAGGACGCGTCGGATCGACATCGCCACTGGCCCGCCGCGTACCACGTGATCGGCAAGGAGATCCTCTGGTTCCACGCGGTGATCTGGCCCGCGGTCCTGATGGCCCTCGAACTCCCGCAACCCGCGTGCGTCTACGCCCACTCCTTCTGGATCAGCGAAGGCCAGAAGATGTCGAAGTCGCTCGGGAACTTCATCGACCTTCCGACCATCGAGCGATACGTCGACGTCTACGGCCTCGACGCCTGGCGGTGGTACATGGTCAACAACGGCCCGCTCGGCGCAACCGACGCCGACTTCCAGGCCGCGGGTTTCCACGAGACCTACACCACCGATCTGGTGAACACCGTCGGCAACTGCGCGAGTCGGACCACGGCGATGCTCGGCAAGTACTTCGACGGGATCGTCCCGGCGGACACCGGCTTCGACTTTCCCGGCTGGGATCTCGCCGGTGCCGCGGGCACCGCAGTCGCGAAATGGCGGGCGGCGATGGCCGACTTCGCCCTCGACGGCGCCTGCGACGCGGGCATCGGCCTGCTGCGGACCGTCGACGCCTTCATCAACGCGACCGAGCCCTTCAAGGTGGCCAAGGACGAAAACCGTCGCGATGAACTCGCGTCGATCCTCGCCCGATGCGTCGAAGCGGTTCGCATCGCGTCGGTGCTGCTCTGGCCGGTGATTCCCGGCCGGATGGAGACCCTCTGGCCGGCCCTCGGATGCGACCTCGATCCGAGTCGGGGCGACCTTGAAGCGGTCGCGGCCTGGGGCGACACCCTGAAGGGCGCGACGACCCGGAAGATCGCCCTCTTCCCGCGGGTCGATCCCGCGACGACCCCCTCCGCGGACATCGCCTCGTGAGCATTCCCCCCTTCCATCTCGCGTTCCCGGTCCGTGACCTCGAATCCAGCCGCCGGTTCTACGGCGAACTCCTCGGTTGCGCCGAGGGACGTTCGAGCGATCGCTGGATCGACTTCGACTTCCATGGACACCAGATCGTCGCCCACATGGTCGATCGTCCCGAACCGGAGAAACCCGCCGACGGTGACGGTGACGGTGAAGATGACGGAGACGCGAACGCGGTCGACGGCCACGACGTTCCCGTGCCGCACTTCGGGCTCGTCCTCGAATGGAACGCATGGCACGGTCTCGCCGACCGGCTCAAGGCCGCCGAGGTCCGGTTCGTGATCGAACCGTATCTTCGCTTCGAAGGACTTCCGGGCGAGCAGGCGACGATGTTCCTGCTCGATCCCAGCGGCAACGCCCTCGAGTTCAAGGCGTTCAAGGACCCCGGTCAGCTCTTCGCGACCTGAGTTCCGCCTTCGCTCGCACCCTTCGACCACCACTTCTCGAGCCGCTTGCGGAATTTCACGGGCGGTCGGCGTGATGCGTCACGGCCGGCTCGAATCGCGTCCCGCTGCAGCCGCCGTCGTCGATCCGCGATCTCGTCCTCGATGCGGCGTCGCACATCGGCCTCCGAAAATCGATCGCCGTGCTCGACGACCAGTGCTTCCAACATCGCGAGATCACGATCGCGCCCCAGCGATCCCGCGACCTGCTTCAACGCACGAACATCGCGGCGGATCGACCGGGGATTCACGCCACGAATCGCGGCGAGGCCGAGTTGCAGCCGGATGACCCGCTTCCGGTTCTCGTGAAGTCTGGAAAGATCGTCGTCTTCATCCACGTCGTCGTGGAATCGATGCCGGACGTGCCGCCAGGCCCGATCGAATCGATCGATCACGGAGGCTCGATCGACCGCGTCGAAGTCGACCGATCGGAGCCGACCCGCGAGGTCCTCGAGACCATGCCGGACCTCGTCGATGACCGCTTCGTCCTCCCGGTGATCACGGGTGACCGGCAAGGCCTTCGCGGCCGAGAGCACCGCCCCGGTCATCCGGACCGCCTCGCGGCGGCGACGGCCCGTGACCTGTTCGCCGAGGCCGTCGAGCAGGTCCAGCACCACGTCCCGATCCCGAAGCGGCGAGAGGCGACGCCCGAAGTCCCGCGCCGCGATCCGCATCGCCTCATGGTCCTCGGCCGGGACGGATCCCTTGACGAGGTCCAGCACCGCGCGGAATCGTTTCAAGGCCTTGCGGGTCCGCCGGATCGCTTCGCTTCGCCGCCGGACCTCCCAGGAGCCGTGCGAATCGCACGCCTCGATCGCGAGACGCAGTTCGCCGACGAGCACCCGGCGGAATTCGTCGCCCACCGGACGATCGGGATCGATCGGCGTGGCGGTCGGCACCCCGCCGCGGCTCATGACGCGAGCACCGTCAGCTCGGCGATCCCCGCGATTCCCACCACGATGCTGACCACGCCGTTGATGGTCATGAAGGTGATCGCCATGCGGGTGGTCCCCCATCGACGGACCGTCGCGTGCTCGAGCACGAGGAGGATCGCCACCATGATCGCCGCCGCGAGGAAGACACCACCAAACGCGGCTTCCGTCCGGTAGACGGCGAAGAGCAGGATCGCCGCGAAGAAGTGAAGGAGCCGTGCGATCCGCAGCGCCCCGTCGACGCCGAAGTGCGCGGGGATGCTGTTGAGCCCGTCCCGCCGGTCGACCTCCACGTCCTGCAGGGCGTAGATCACGTCGAAACCGCTCACCCAGCAGAGCACCATGCCCGCAAGCAGCCAGATCGGCGGCGACGCGAGGAAAGCCGGATCGACCGCGATGGCCGCCGCCACCGGACTCAGGGCGAGGCTCGCGCCCAGCCAGAGGTGACACATCCACGTGAATCGCTTGAAGAGTCCGTAGGCGGTGATCCAACCGAGCACCGGCACCGCGAGGATCACCGGCCACCAGTTCCCGTAGAAGATGCCGAACAGCGCGGCGATCAGGAAGAAGACGAGCGACGAGACCACGAACGCGACCACCGCGGACCGGGTCGACAATCGTCCCGACGGAATCGCGCGTCCGACGGTTCGGGGGTTCTCCGCATCGATGCGTCGGTCGAGGATTCGATTCGCGAGCATCGCCGCGGTCCGGGCGAAGACCATCGCGACCACCACCAGCGCGAGCTGACCGGCGAAGTCGGCCCACTCGATTCGGCCGCCACCCGCCGCGAAGGCCGCCATCGCCGCCGCGAGCACTGCGAACGGAAGGGCGAAGATCGAGTGGGCGATCTTGATGTCGTCGGCGATGACGCGAAGCGCGGACACGGTGGGGGTCTCCAGGTCGGTGGTTCGGCCTTGATGGTACCAGTCGGGATTCGAGGACCAGCCACCGGATCGAGTGATCCGATTCATCGGGACCGGCAGGCGGCGAATCGTTCGGCGACCCGGTCGTGGATCGACCGATTGACCGGAACCTCGACGTCATGATCGGTCGCCGCTCGAATCAACGCGGCGTTGATGTAGCCGAGTTCGCTCCGCCCATCGCCTCGATTCAGATCGGTGAGCATCGAGGAGACATTGGACCCGGTCGCCCGGATGATGTGTCGGGTTCGTTCCAGAAGTCCCCGGCTCGCCGCCCCGAACCCGAGCGCCTCGAGGACGCGATCGTTCTCGACACAGAGGGAATCGACGAGGTCCGACGTCTCTGCGCGATCCAGCAGGACGCCGTTCCGGCATCCGTAGATCGCGGTGAGCGGATTGATCACGGCGTTCGCGGCGATCTTCCGCCACTGGTGCTCCCGGATCGATGGCGTCCAGATGGCTTCGATTCCGGCCCGGTTGAGGCGATCGAGATCATCCACGATCGAATCGACCGCGGGCGTGCTTCGACCGATCGCATCTCCGATCCGGAACGGTTCGTTGCCCGTCTGGGTCACCGTGCGTTCCCCGGACCGGAAGGCTGCGAAGCCCATGTTCACGGCGTCGAGGGCGTGGACGTCCACGGGAAGATCGCCGGATCGTCGAAACCCGGTGCCATTCTGGAGAAAGAAGACCCGGGCTCCGGGTGCGAGCCGCGGGCCCCAGACATCGAGGACGTCGCCCACGGAATAGGCTTTGGTCGCGACCACCAATCGTTGCACGGACCTGCCGGAGGCGACCGACCCTCCGGTCGATGACGCCGTGGGACACGACCAGGTCACCGATGACCCATCACCATCTTGGTAGACCAGCTCCACGGGATCCGGGAGCGGCCTCCGGGCGACCAGCCGGACCGGCTCCCCGGTCGCCTGCAGCCGATGGGCGAGGGCCATGCCGACGGCACCATCACCGACGAGGTGCCAGGTCGAGGATGGAGGCGGGGCCGGCATCACCGTGAAGGTAGCAGCCCGAAACCCGGACGGACTCCCCGGGGGGCGGTCCTCGGTACCCTTTGCGGATCATGAGCCAGAAGCAGAAGCAAAAGCAGCAGGGCGGCAAGCCCAAGACCGCCATCCCCCCCGCCCGCGAAGAGAACTACGCGGAGTGGTACCAGCAGGTGGTCAGATCCGCCGATCTCGCCGAGACCAGCCCGGTCCGC
>NYSY01000071.1 GCA_002683215.1 Planctomycetaceae bacterium | reverse complement strand
GCCACGGTTCGCCAATCGACCAGCAGGGCGATGGCCGTCACACCGATGGCGACCAGAAGCAGTCGAGCCGCGATGAGCAGATGACGTCTCATGGATTCCGTGCGACCGATCGAGACGACGGAACGAGCATCACTCTGGCAGGAGCACGACGTCGGCGGGATCGATCGCGAGTTCGATCTTCTCCCCCTTCGAACGATCGGTTCGGGGGTGGAGTTCCAGAACCTTCAACATCGATTCGGTGGTGGTCGCGACCTCGAGCTGTGCCGTCTCGCCCAGAAACATCGAACGCCGAAGGGTGGTGGAGACGGGGTTCGAACCCTGGGTGGGTCTTCCCAGTCGGAAAGCCTCGGGTCGGAGCGACACCGAGATCTCGTCACCCACGCCCGCCTTCTCGAGGCGGTGGGCCGACCGCAGAGCGCCCAATGGCGTCTTGATGACCGTCGAATCGCCGTCGATCGACTCGATGGTTCCCGCCACGAAGTTGGTCTCGCCGAGGAAACTCGCGGTGAATCGGGAATTCGGTGCGTCGTAGAGCTTGCGGGGCGGACCTGCCTGCACGAGGAGTCCGTCCCGGAGCACGGCCATCTGGTCGGCGAGCGACAAGGCCTCTTCCTGATCGTGGGTCACGTAGACCGTCGTGATCTGTGCGTCGTCGACGATGCGACGGATCTCATGCCGCATCTCGAGGCGAAGCTTCGCGTCGAGATTCGAGAGCGGCTCGTCGAGCAGCAGCACGCTGGGCCGGAAGGCCAACGCTCTTGCGAGGGCGACCCGCTGTTGCTGGCCACCGGAGAGCTGCGTCGGCTTTCGATCCGCGTACCCGGTCATCTGGACCAGCTCGAGCGCTTCGCCCACGCGACGCTGAAGATCGGCGTTCGGGAGCTTCCGGACCCGAAGGCCGAACGCCACGTTTTCAAAGACCGAGAGGTGCGGCCAGAGGGCGTAGCCCTGGAAGACCATCCCGGCATCCCGCTTCTCAGGCGGAAGCCGGGTGACATCACGATCCCCGAACCGGATCATGCCGGCGTTTGGTCGCTCGAATCCGGCGATCATGCGGAGCAGGGTGGTCTTGCCGCAGCCGGATGGTCCGAGCAGGAAGAAGAGCGAGCCCGCTTCGATCCACAGATCGACGCCGGCGACCGCGACGGTCGATCCGAACTTCTTCACGAGATTGACGATGGAGACACCGGTCATGAGTGCCGGGAGGGTACCGGACCCGTGGCCACGCCGCCGGTATCACGGCCGATGGACGGATTCGGGATTCCCTCTGGGACATCGGTGGATCGTGTTTCTTCCGACGATGTCCGTCGATCGGTCGATTATGCTCTGCAGCGGAATCAGCAACCTCGATGGATCACACCAGCCCTGCCATCCCCGTCGGAACCGAGACCCGCGAGGGCTCCGCCTTCGCGGAGTCCTCCATCGAGCAATTGCGGCGTCATCGATGTCGTCCGGAGCGAAATCTCGAGATCGGCGGAATGGTCGATCAATTCCGCCGTGAGGCCGGCCGGGCTCGTCGGGGCGCCGGTACCTTTCTCGACGCTTGGGAAGCCGTGGTTCCCTCGGAAATCGCCGCTGCGACCCGGGTGCGGGGGATTCGAGGTGGTGTCGCCCGCGTCGGCGTGCAGGATGCGGCGACCAGCTACGACCTCGATCAGCGGCTGCGCAACGGGCTGCTGGCGGAGTTGAGACTGGCTTTCCGGTCACCGTTGCGCCGGGTGAAGCTCGAAATCGACGGTTCCCTGACCCGGGATTGAGCCAGAGGCCTGGAATCGACGTTCCCGGTGACTCAGGCCCGCACTACCGGGCATCCTCTATATGAGCCCGCATCGCAGCGAGCGTCTCATCACTCACGTGGTGTTCCATCCCCTCTGCATCGCGTTCGGCAATGGAGGTCGCCACGCCGAGCTTCTGCAGGAAGGCCACCACGATCTCGTGGCGATCTCGGCTTGCGCGAGCCATCTCCCGTCCTGGGTCGCTGAGGCCGACCGGCCCGTAGGGGACTCGGGTCACCAGCCCCTCATCCGCAAGTCGATTGAGGATCCGGGTCACCGTGACGTGGCTCACCTGCATGCGGATCGCAAGATCCTTCACCCGACACGTTCCCAGCTCGATTTCGATGTCCTCGATCGCCTCGACATAGTCCTCGGCGGTCTCATCGGCGTGATCCCGCCGGGTCTTGGCGAAAGGATTGGGGCGGCTGTTCATCAGGAATCGGGCCCAGAATTGGTGGTCAACCGGCGTCGGACTGGGGAATGGGTTGATTGTCACCCCCGAACAGTGTAGTGTAGGCTACAGTGTAGCGTCAGCTACAAAATCCAGGCGTCAACCGCAGGCTTGGCTTGAACCTGCGTCGGCCGCCGGTTCATGAATCCAAGAATCCAAGAATCCAAGAATCCAGGAGCCGTACGTGAAACCGTTCGCCATGATCAAACTCGCTTCGCTTGCCTTGGTGGTGGTGGTCCTTCAAGGCTGCAGTGATCCCGGCACGGAGATCGAACCTCAGACCGCCGCGGGTGATTCCGTGCCGGAGATCGGGATCGTGGCGACGACCGGAATGATCGGTGACCTCGTGCGGGGGGTGGTTGGTGATCGAGGCGAGGTGGCCGTCCTGATGGGGGAGGGGATCGATCCTCACCTCTTCACGCCCACCGCGTCCGACGTACGTCGCCTGTTGGCGGCGGATGTGGTTTTCCACAACGGGCTCATGCTGGAAGGTCGGATGGGCACGGTGCTTTCGAGTGCGGACGGACCACTCGCCCGCTCCATCGCGGTCACCGAGGTACTCCCGGAGGAGACGCTTCTTCATCCGCCCGACGCCGTCGGGCATGCTGATCCGCACGTCTGGATGGACGTGCTGGCGTGGTCCGAGACCATCGCACCGATCGTTCGCGGGCTCTGTGAGACCGATCCTGAAGGATGCGAGGTCTTCGAGGCGAACGGAATTCGCCTGCTCGAGGATCTTGCAGCGCTGGATCGCTACGCCCGTTCGGTGGTGGTGACGGTTCCCTCGAACCAACGGGTTCTGGTGACGGCCCACGACGCATTCGGCTACTTCGGCCGGGCGTATGGTCTCGAGGTGCACGGGATTCAGGGGCTTTCCACGGAGAGTGAAGCCGGGCTCGCGGACATGAACCGACTGGTCCGAATGCTCGCGGAACGGGGAATCCCCGCGGTCTTCGTGGAATCAAGCGTCTCCAAGAAGAACGTGATGGCCCTCGTGGAGGGCGCCGCCTCCCTCGACCACGAGGTGATCGTCGGGGGTGAACTCTATTCCGATGCGATGGGTGCGCCGGGAACCTGGGAAGGCACCTATCCGGGCATGATCGACCACAACGTCTCGACCATCGGCCGCGCCCTCGGCGGGCGTGTTCCAGACGGTGGGTTTCGAGCATGGCGGGAGCGGTCGGGTCAGGATGATGCGGGTGATTCCGAAGTCGAGGCATCGGACTGACGATGTCTGTCCAACGACGAAAATCGGATTCTGCGATCGGCCCCGAACACGATCCTGATGCGGCGATCTCGATTCATGACATGACCGTGGCGTACCAGCGGCGCCCGGTCCTCTGGGATCTCGACCTTGACATTCCCCGGGGCGTGATCGCCGCGGTCATCGGTCCGAACGGTGCAGGCAAGAGCACCATGATCAAGGCCTGTCTGGGGCTCATTCCGAAGTTGAGCGGCTCGGTCCGGCTGCTCGGGCAGGACCCGCGTTCGGTTCGAGGTCAGGTGGGATACGTGCCCCAGCGGGAGTCGGTCGACTGGGAGTTCCCCGTTTCCGCGCTCGACGTCGTCTGCATGGGTTTGTATCGCCGCATCGGTTGGTTCCGTCCGGTCCGACGTCGACATCGGGATGCCGCGATGGTCGCGCTCGATCGGGTCGGGCTCGCGGACTTCGCGAAACGACAGATCAGCCGCCTGTCGGGTGGACAACAGCAGCGGGTGTTCCTCGCGAGGGCGTTGGTGCAGGAAGCGGACCTCTATTTCATGGACGAGCCGTTCGCGAGCGTCGATGCCGCGACCGAGACGGCGATCCTCGAGGTTCTTCGCGAACTTCGAGATGCCGGTCGCACCGTCGTCGTGGTGCACCACGACCTCCAGACCGCCCGCGAGTACTTCGATTGGCTGGTTCTCCTGAACACCCGGTTGGTCGCCTCCGGCGCGATGCAGGAAGCCTGGACGCCGGACCATCTCCGCGCGACCTACGGCGGGCGGCTCACCTTGCTCGAAGATGCCGGGCGTGCGATGGGTGAGGCCGGCGGCTTGAAGCAATGACGGGCTCGATACCGCTGCCCGGACCGGAGGCCGAGGGTCTGCTGCGGGTGCTGCTGCTTCAGGACTTCAACACTCGAATCGTGGTGGCTGGGGCGATGCTGCTTGGGGCGGTGGGTGGTCTCGTCGGGACCTTCCTCATGTTTCGTCGAAGGGCCTTGATCGGCGATGTCCTTGGTCACGCCATGTTGCCAGGGGTCGCGGGCGCCTTTCTGGTCCTGCAGATGATCGGTCTCGCGCGAAATCTCCTGGTACTCCTGATCGGTGGCGCCGTCGCGGCGACCCTTGCAGGGCTGGCCGTCCTCTGGCTTCGTCGGGCGACCCGACTTGGTGACGACGCGGTCATGGCCATCGTGCTCTCGGGTTTCTTCGGTTTCGGCGTGGTGCTGCTTTCGATCGTGCAGACCACGGGGGGTGCCGGTCAGGCCGGCCTGGAGGACTTCGTCTTCGGCAAGACGGCCTCGATGGTGACGGCCGACGTGCAGGTCATCGCGATCGGCGGCATCTTCGTGTCCGGCCTGGCGGTCCTGCTCTTCAAGGATCTGGGGCTTCTGTGTTTCGACGAGGGGTTCGCCGCGAGCCTCGGACGGCGGGTCGGACTGCTGGATGTCACGCTCCTCGCGATGACGGTCATGACGGCCCTGATCGGATTGCAGGCGGTCGGCCTGATCCTGGTGGTCGCCGTGATGGTGATTCCACCCGCGGCCGCCAGATTCCTCACCGACGATCTTCGAGTCACGGTGATCTGGTCGTCCGGCATCGGCGCCGCCGGGTGCTGGGTCGGTGTCACGCTCAGCGCGATCGCCCCCGGCCTGCCGGCGGGCGCGATGATCGTGCTTTCGATGGCCGGGCTCTTCGTCATCGCGCTTTGTTTCGGCGGTACGCGAGGGCTTTTTCCGCGGTGGCGAGACGGACGCGAGCTTCGGCGCCGGGTTGGTCGTGACCATCTCCTTCGATCGATGCTGGAGCATCGGGAGCTGACGGAGGCAACGCAGATCGAGTCGAGGACGATTCAAGGCCTGAGAATGTGGACCGCCGCCGAGGTCGCCACCGCGCTTCGAGCCGGCCGGCGGGCCGGCGAAGTGATCGAGGTCGAGCCCGGGATCTGGAGATTGAGTGAGCGGGGCGCCCTCGAAGCCGCGGCACTGGTTCGAAATCACCGGCTCTGGGAGCACTACTTGCTGAAGTACGCGGATATCGCCGCCACGCACGTCGATCGCGCTGCGGATCGGATCGAGCACGTGCTCGATCCGGTGCTGATTCGGAGCCTCGAGATCGAGGTCGGATCCGCCGGCACCGCCGAATCACCCCGGAGCCCTCACCCACTCGGTCATGATCCCGCCCTTCCCGAAGGGGAATCGAATTCATGACATCGATCCTCCCTGACTGGCAGTGGTCCTACGACGGCTGGATCATCCTCGTCACATCGCTCGTCGCGGTGGTTTGCGCGATTCCCGGCTCGTTCCTCCTGGTTCGTCGACAAGCGATGCTCGGCGATGCGGTGGCCCACGCCGTGCTCCCGGGAATCGCGATCGGGTTCCTCATCAGCGGAAGCCGCGGCGGCGGTTGGATGTTGATCGGGGCGGNCCTCGCCGGGCTTGCGACGGCGATGCTCACGCAGGCATTGAGGGGGATCGCGGGCGTCGACCGTGGAGCGGCGTTGGGAGTGGTTTTCTCGACGCTCTTCGCCCTTGGCCTGGTGCTCATCGCTCAGGTCGCGGATTCCGTGGACCTCGATCCTGCCTGCGTCCTCTACGGTCAGGTTGAACTGGTTCCGCTGGACCTGATTGAATTTTCAGGTCTTATGATTCCACGATCTGTTTTCTGGCTGCTGTCCGTGGTCATCGCGATGATTCTGATGGTGTGGTTTCTTTGGAAGGAACTCCTTGTCGCGTCGTTCGATCCGGCGACCTCTGATGCTCAGGGTATTTCTTCGGTGGTGATGAATCAGGTCTTGATGATCCTGGTTGCCGCCGCTTGTGTGGTCGCATTCGAGGCGGTCGGCAGCATTCTGGTCGTGTCGTTGCTCGTGGCGCCTCCCGCAATTGCCCGGTTCTTTTTCAATCGCCTTGGCACGCTGTTGCCCGCCGCCATCATCACGGGATGCCTGATGGCGGTTGCAGGGTGCTTGGTCGCAATGAGTGCTCCTGCGGCATCCGCTCGGGTACCGGCCGGAGTTTCGATCGCGGGGACGACTGCGATGTTCGGTGCGTCCGCGGTGGCCTGCATGGCGGCCGTACAGCCACTGGGGCGTCGTCTGGCAGGCAGGGCGATTCAGGGCTCGACCGCAAATGAATCTCCCTGATGTTTGTCAAGACCCTGTCTATTCGGCGGGGATTGTTGGTTGATCAAGTGGGCGGCCGTCTGCGGTGAGGGGGGCCAAGGGTTGTTTGCAGAGGAAAACGGAAGCCCTGCAACAAAGAAAGCCCGATAATACAAAGCCCTGCGTACCTTGGAAATCTGCTCTGGGGAGTCAGAACGAGGGGTTTTGGCCCCCTATCAAGTCGAGCCCATGCTCGAAAAGCCGAAATTCCGAAAAACTGATACAGACCGTTGCATGAGACTTCGCCTTGTGCAACAATTCAGCGATGGAAGCTCACGAGAGCCTCCGAGTTAGATTTGCGTTGCTCATTATTTAAGGAGCTAGAGAGAGATGAGAAATTTGATCACCTTGGCCGCGGTTAGCGGTGGGATGGCTCTGTCATCCGGTGCCTCCGCCATGTCGGTGGGCGATGTTTACACGCTCACCGCTAGGTCTAGCGATGGCTTCAACGTCTTGTACAGCTTCGACAGTGCGCGGTCCTCCAGCGCGTCTAACGTCGGGCCCGGCAGTTCCAGTGCGGCGATTGCGGGGTTCATTGGGTGGGATGTCACCGCACTGAATGGCAATACTTACGTCGGCACCATGAAGACGTTCTGTGTCGAGATCGCCGAAGGCTTCCCCGACGACCCGATTGACTACACGGTTTCTGATCTGACGGATGTTCCCGAGGAGACTCCCCCGGGCAACATGAGCGCCAATCAGTCCTACATGATCCAAGACCTTTACAACCGCTACTACGTCGATGTCGCGGCCCAAGATACCGCGGAGAACTGGGGCGACTACCTCGCTGAGCAGGCTGCGTTCCAGTTGGTCATCTGGGAAATCTCACACGAGAACTTTGCGACTTCGACGCTTGATGCCATGAAGGGCGAACTCGATATCTCGCTGGGCGCCATGCAGATCACCCAGGACACTGCTGGCGCAGGCATCGTCGCACTGGCGACATCTATGATCAGCAGTCTCGGCACTGGCGGCTGGTGGTACAGCGCCACTGACCCTTGGGTGTTCGGCGGTACGAACCCCGATAATCAGGATCTCCTGATCGTGGTTCCCTCGCCGGCCATCGCTGGCCTCGCGGGCCTTGGCCTCGCCGGAATGCGTCGTCGCCGACGCTGATTCCCGCAGAGTTAGGACAGACGAAAGAGTTCTCTCTCTCGTGAAGACAAGTGGCCGGCCCTCACGGGCCGGCCACTTTCTTTTTTTGACCGACGGATGATCTTGCGGTTGGTTCGCCTCGATGGGTCGGGAGGCAGACGCGCGACGTCCCGCGGATGGGCTGACACCAGGGTGGCCACGCCGCGTGCCTCGCGTGACTCAGTCCGGGGCGATCGGGATCTCCCGAAGGCTTCCGTCCGCATCCACGCAGGCAAGGGATGTGGTGGCCGTCGAGAGGAGCGTGGAGCCACGCTTGAGCTCGTAGCCGTGTCGGAGCCGGGCACGGGAGGCCTCGAGAAGGTGGGTGGTCACCCTGGTGTCAGCCCATCCGCGGGACGTCGCGCGTCTGCCTCCCGACCCATCGAGGCGAACCAACCGCAAGATCATCCGTC
>NYSY01000070.1 GCA_002683215.1 Planctomycetaceae bacterium | reverse complement strand
GCGACCGATCACGTCATGGCACCCGGCGATCCGTGGCCTTCGGCGGCGGAGGTCGCCCCCGGGGACCGGATCCTGCTGACCCCGGGCATCCACCAGAACGTCGGACCGCTCCTCCTCTCGGGAACGCCGGAGCGGCCGATCCGGATCGGTTCCGTCGATCCCACGCAGCCGTCCGCCCTGGTCGGCGACGCCTGGAGCCTCGACGTCCAGGGTGGATCGAACCTCGAGATCTCCACGCTGATGGTCATCTCCGGCGGGTCCGGCGCCGTCCGGATCCGCGGTGCCACCGACGCCCCGTCCCGGAACGTCGAACTCCGGAGCATCCTCATCACGCCGACGCCGGGCGTGCTGGTCCCGGTCGGGGTCGACGCCGAGGACGTTCACGATCTCCGACTCCTCGACCTCCGCGTCACGCGCTGGCAGCGGGCCGCGATCGAACTTCGCAACACGTCGGACGTCCGCGTCGCTCGACTGACCCTGCAGGGCGATCGCCAGGCCTCGACCGGCGTCCGGATGAACGAAGGCGTGCGGAACACGCGAATCGAGAAGAGCGCCCTGCTCATCATCGGTGGCTCCGGCGTCGCCGCCGGCCTCCCGTCGTCGCCGGCCCCGGAAGCATCGACGCCGACGCCCGCGGTGGACGGGCTCGTCATCGACGGCTGCATCTTCGAACGAATCGCGATCCCGGTGACGATCGGCTCCGCGAAGGACGTTCGAATCGAGCGGTGCACCATCGTCGATCCGAGTGCCGCGGTGTTCGAACTGCGACGGCCGGCCGCGGGATGGGCGACGGCGACCGACGTCCGGGCGAGCGGCAACCTCGTCACGTGGAAGGTGAACGGACTCGCGCGACTCTTCATCGACGACCAGCCCGACGCCTCGATCGACTTCGGCCCGAATCTCTGGTGGGCCGCGACGATGCCGACGGCGTTGCAATGGCTCGGTGGATTCCCCGACGATGCGTCACCGCAGGTCCTCGAGGTCGACCCTCGCCTCGTTCCGCGGTCGTATCGCCCGCTCGAGGCCGAGGCGGTGGGATTCGGACACCTCGCCGAAGCGGACGCGTCGGCCTCGAAGGACGTCGATCCTCGCGATTCGACGGAGGATCCTCCGAACCCCGGGCCGTGAATGGTCTGGGAAGCCCCCATTACGGTCTTATTCGAACCGGATCCATCGATAACCGGAGTGGACGCGAACGAGGTCGCACGGGCTTCGTATACTCCTCACCGATGAACGTCCGAGGACCCATCCCGATCAACGCCGCCGCCGCCTACGGACTCGGGCGACCGGCGCCCGTGAAGCCCGCATCGGACCCGGCGGCGATCCGAGCCGCGGGAACCGTCGATGTCGTGGACATTCGGTCGGCGCCGACGACGGCGATGCAGGGACTCGTCGCGGGAACGGTTCGAAGCGACGTCAACCACGGCGTCGGCTTCGACGGCGATCAGCCGGCCGAACGAAACCCTCGTCCGACCCCCCCGTCGGCGGGCCCGCTGCATCTCTACACGAGCCAGGCGGACCGGATCGAAGCCGCCACCGGGGTCGAAATCGGTCGACACCTCGATCTCGAGGCCTGAACGACGCCCCGAGGCGTCGAACGCCACGACGCCCAAGCCCATCCAGCACCGACCACGGCCCGATCGGCTCCCCTGATCGAACCGCTTTTTCGCATGCGCAACGAGGTTTCCTCGCCCCCTTCGGTTGAGCCGGGACGCCGGGGCCGGTATTCTTCCCGACTCAGGAATCCGCGTTCGAGGACCGTTGAACGGCCGAACCCGGGCTCCGAAAGATCCACGCCCCGCTCGTTCAGGCGGGGCCGTCCCTCCACCCTTCGCCTCCTCAGGGAGACCGTCCTCTCATGGCTTCGACCGGCACCATCCTTCAGGTCATTGGTTCGACCTTTGACGCACAGTTCCCCGAGTCCGATCTCCCCGAGATCTACAACGCGATCGACGTGGAGCTCGAGGCCGGCGGCCAGAAGATCCGGCTCGTGGGCGAGGTTGCGAAGCACCTCGGCGGCGGCGGGGTTCGCTGCGTCGCCCTCGGATCCACCGACGGCATGCGACGCGGCCAGCCCTGCGTCGACACCGGCTCGCCGGTGACGGTCCCGGTGGGCGAAGGCGTGCTCGGCCGCGTGTTCAACCTCCTCGGCGAACCCGTCGACGAACGCGGTGACGTGCAGGCGACCAAGCGGAGTCCGATCCATCGTGATCCCCCGCCCTTCGTCGACCTCAACCCGAAGACCGAAATCCTTCAGACCGGCATCAAGGTCGTCGACCTTCTCTGCCCCTTCGTCCGTGGTGGCAAGATCGGCCTCTTCGGAGGTGCGGGCGTCGGCAAGACCGTGGTCATCCAGGAGATGATCGCCCGGGTGGCGAGAAACTTCGGCGGCTACTCCGTGTTCTGCGGCGTCGGCGAACGCACCCGCGAAGGCAACGACCTCTGGAAGGAAATGCAGGAGGCGGAGTACACCGACGCCGAGGGCAACACCTCCTACGTCCTCGACAAGGTGGCCATGGTGTTCGGCCAGATGAACGAACCCCCGGGCGCCCGTCTTCGCGTCGCGCTCTCCGGCCTCGCGATGGCGGAGGAGTTCCGTGACGCGTCGGGCAAGGAGACCCTGATCTTCGTCGACAACGTGTTCCGATTCACGCAGGCCGGTTCGGAAGTGTCCGCCCTGCTCGGCCGAATGCCGAGTGCGGTGGGCTATCAGCCGAACCTCTCGACCGAGATGGGCGCGCTTCAGGAGCGGATCACCTCGACCCGCCAGGGCGCGATCACCTCGGTGCAGGCCATCTACGTGCCGGCCGACGACCTCACCGACCCCGCCCCCGCGACCACCTTCGCCCACCTCGACGCGTTCGTGGTGCTCGAGCGCAAGATCGCCGAGAAGGGCATCTACCCCGCGGTGGACCCGATCGGCTCCTCGAGCCGGATCCTCGACCCGAACGTCATCGGCGAGCGGCACTACGCCGTCGCCCGTCGCGTGCAGTCGATCCTCCAGCGATACAAGGATCTCCAGGACATCATCGCGATCCTCGGTGTCGATGAACTCAGCGAAGAGGACAAGCTCACCGTGGCCCGCGCCCGGAAGATCGAACGCTTCCTTTCGCAGCCCTTCTACGTGGCCGAGATCTTCACCGGATTCCCCGGCGTCACCACCACCCTCGAAGAGACGATCGACTCGTTCGAACGACTCTGCGACGGCGAGGGCGACGATCTGCCCGAAAGTGCCTTCATGTACGTCGGCACGCTCGACGACGCCCGCAAGAAGGCGGAGGCGATGGCCGCCGAGGCCTGATCCCGACCCGACTTCACGACGAAAATCGAACCGGCGAGCGTCTCGACGCTCGCCGGTTCCTCTTTCATGGAGCATCGGCCTCGACGGCGGTTCGCACTGCGACGCCGGGGACCCGATTCCGTCATCGATTCCGGGGCGGCATCACCGGCGGAAACAGCGGCGTGTCGGGCGCAGTGACGCCGGCTTCCGCTTCGTCCCCTTCCCTGATCGCCTTCACCGGGCCACGGATCCGGCGGACGAACCCTTCGGCGTCGAACCAGATCACCCAGACCCGATCCGGCACCGTCCGCGGAAAGGCCGCGGCGGTGGTCATCGTGCTCAAGGTGTCGCCGTACTGCCAACGCGGGCCCTCGATCGCCACGCCGTCCTCGTCCGACTCACCGGGCACGATCACGGTCGGCTCGCCGATGGCCCTTCGAACGTCCGCTTCGGTCCAACCGGGACGAATCGCGTCGAATCGAGACTCGGCGGGAATCGAGCAGCCCACCGCGGCGAGCAGGAGACATCCGACGAGAAGCATGCGGGCGGTCCGAGACATTCGAGGAGGCTAACGCATCCACGGGACCACGGCCCGATGAACTAAGATCCGCCCATGACCACTTCCACCAATCGGATCGATGTCGACCGCGTCGTGACCACCCTCGTCGCCGCCCATGGAGAGACCGTCCGCGACCGGGCCCTCCGCGGCGTCTCGCAGTGCGCCGAACGATGGCTCGAACGGGACGGCGACGACGATGCCTTCGAGCAGTTCTGCCGGGAACACTTCGCCGCGACGGACGAGGACCTTCGAAGGCTGCTCGACCGCCTCGAGACCGCCCTCGAACAGGTTCGCGGCCACCTCTACGAAATGCGTCGGAATCTCCGTCGCTGGAACGACCTGGTCGGTGATTCGCTCCCGAAGACCGACGCCCTGCTCGCAACGTTCGATCCGGCCCCCGATCTCGCGGAACAGTCGTACGCGCAGAAGCTCGCGTTCGTCGCCTTGCTGAACCTCCGGAAGTCCACCCTCGACGAGATGCTCGAACACGGCACGGACTGGACCCCCGAACGCTGGGCCGAGGCTCGGATCGTCGGTTCCTTCGGACCCCGGATCCCCAAGGACGTCGCGGATCTCGCCCGGACCCTTCAGTTCGAGAGTTCGAACTGGGTGGCGAACTTCCACGTCCCCGTCGGCACCATGGTCGATGAAAACGGCCGCCGCTGGTTCGAAGCGGACCGGGCGCTGCTGGCCCACTGGCTGGTTCGGGAGGAGATCAAGGCCGGATACAACGATCCCGACGGCGTCCACAAGCAGCGGGCCCTCGCGTGGATCATGGGCCGACACGTGGATGGGACCATCCCGGCCTCGGTCATGGACGGCGGGAGCACCGCCGACTGGGATCCGGCGGCGAACACCATCGACGGCGGCGAGCCCGGCCCCCTCCTCGATCTCACCCGGTACGACCACTGGATGGACAACGTCAAGGTCGCCCGCGCCCTCGATGAACACCATCCCGACCATCCCACCGCCATCGACCGGAAGTTCGGCCTCGAACGCGAGATCCCGGAGGCCGAGGTCGAGCGACTCCTGGTCGATCTGCTCGCCGCCCCGGTCCGGCGCGACCTCGCGAGCCTGCTCTCGAATCGGCTGGGCCGTCCGCTCGAGGCCCACGACATCTACTTCGACGACCTCTTCGAGACCCGCGACGCGGAGGCGATGAACGAGGCGGTTCGACGTCTCTGCACGGACGAAGCCGGCTTCCAGGCGAAGCTTCCGGAGATCCTGCGAGGCCTCGGCTGGCCCGACGAGGATGCGGAATTCCTCGGCACCCGGGTCCGGGTCGAGATCGCGCGGGGTTCCGGCCACGCGATGCGGCCGCAACTCCCCGAGTACGGGGCGTGGCTCCGAACCAACCGCCTCAAGGACGAGCTCGGCTGGGACGGCTTCGACACCGGCATGCACGAGCTGGGTCACAATCTCGAACAACTCTGCTCGACGTTCTTCGTGCCCCGTCCGGCGATACGAGGCGTCCCCAACACCGCATGCACCGAAGCGTTCGCCTTCCTCTACCAGTCGCTCGCGAAACGGGTGCTCGGCATCGAGGATGGTGCGGCGGCCGAACGGGCCCACCACGAGGAGACGGTGGCGTCGATGCTCATGGCCTGCCAGATCGCGGGGCCCAGCCTCGTCGAGCTGCGGACCTGGCGCTGGATCTACGAGACCGGAGACGCGTGCGACCCGGCGGGTATCCGGGACGCGGTCCTTCGCAACGCCGAGGCGGTCTGGGAGGAGTTCTTCGTCGACGACTACGGCGTCGATCCCTACCACATCCTGGGCGCCTACCAGCACATGCTGGGGCATCCGTTGTACCTCGCCGACTACGCGATCGGCCGCACGATCAGCCACCAGATCCGCAGCTTCATGCAGGGGCGCGATCTCGCCACGGAGACGCGTCGAATCTGTTCGATCGGACGCATGACCCCGGATGCATGGATGCGGACCGCGGTGGGCGGACCGCTCTCCGCGACGCCGCTGATCGAGGACACCGGCACCGCGATTCAAGTGATCGGATGACACTCGACGCTTCCGCGAATCGATGATCCGGCCCCATGACTGGACGACGTGATGAAAACGCGGGCGGCGCCTCCGGCGCCGCCCGCGTGTCCTGTCATTCCAGGCCGATTCGGATCGTCCCGCCTCGAACGGCTTCAGGCCGAGAAGCTCGATCCACAACCACAACTGCTGGTCGCGTTGGGGTTGTTGAAGACGAAGCCTCGTCCCATGATCTCGTCCTTGAAGTCGATGGTGGTGTCGTTCAGGTAGAGGTACGACTTCGGGTCGCAGATGACTCGGACGGTGTAGGACTCGCCTCCGGAGGCCTCGTCCCCGCCCCCGCCGGCGCCGACCGTCGCGGCGGCCTTTTCCGGCTGCCGCTCGAAGCTGTACTCCCACATCTCGTCGGATTCCTTCTCGACCTCGGTGAGGTCGAGCAGGTAGCTGAACCCGCTGCACCCTCCACCCTTCACACCGACTCGAAGTCGGATCTTCTCGGGGTCGAGGTCCTGCTGGCGGATGATGGCGTCGATCTCTCGAGCCGCGGTTTCGGTCACAAGGACTGGCATGTTCGCAACTTCCTTTGCTGGAGCCCGATGCCGGGCCGCCTTGTCAGTGGGCGTGAGAATGGTCGTGATCGGCGGCCGACTCCACGACCTGGCCGTTCTTCTTCTTGTAATCCTCGATCGCGGTGCGGATCGAGTCCTCGGCGAGCACCGAGCAGTGGATCTTGACGGGGGGGAGTGCGAGCTCCTCGACGATCTTCGTGTTCTTGATCTCGAGGGCTTCGTCGACGGACTTGCCCTTGATCCACTCCGTGGCGAGCGAGGAGCTGGCGATCGCCGAGCCGCAACCGAAGCACTTGAATTTGGCGTCCTCGATCTTGCCGTCGTCGTCGACCTTGATCTGGAGCTGCATCACGTCGCCGCACTCGGGGGCGCCGACGATGCCCACCCCGACGTCCTTGCGGTCCTTCACCTCGCTGGAAGATCCGAACGCACCGACGTTGCGCGGGTTCTGGTAGTGATCGATCACCTTTTCGCTATAAGCCATGGAACTGTTCCTTGCGTCGCTGTGGACTGTGAATACCGGAGGACTGGATCGAGCACGATCGTCAGTGGGTCTGCCACTCGATCTTGGTGATGTCGACGCCTTCGTTGTGAAGATCATAGAGCGGGCTCAGGGCCCGGAGATGCTCCACCGCCTTGTGGATGGCGTCGATCGCGAAGTCGACCTCCTCCTCCGTCGACCAGCGGCCGAGCGAGAGTCGGAGCGAGGAGTGGGCGAGTTCGTCGCCGAGCCCGAGGCCCTTGAGAACGTAGCTGGGCTCGAGGCTCGCACTCGTGCACGCCGAGCCGCTGGAACAGGCGATGTCCTTGATGCCCATCATGAGGGACTCCCCTTCGACGAAGCCGAAGGAGATGTTGGTCAGGTGCGGAAGACGCCGATCGGCGTGACCGTTCACCTCGACGACGTCCATCCGGGACTTCAATTCGTTTTCCAGCTTGAGACGGAGCGCGAGCAATCGTTCCCGCTCGGTCTCCATCTCCTCGCTGCAGATGGCGCACGCGGCGCCGAACCCGACGATCCCGGGAACGTTGAGGGTGCCCGAACGCATGCCCCGTTCGTGTCCGCCGCCGTCGATCTGGGCCTGCAGTCGGACCCGCGGTCGACGCCGTCGAACGTAGAGGGCGCCGACGCCACCGGGGCCGTAGATCTTGTGACCCGACCAGCTCAGGAGGTCGACGTTGTCCTTCTCGACGTCGGTCGGCATCTTGCCGACCCACTGGGTCGCGTCGGTGTGGAAGACCACGCCGCGTTCCCGGCAGACCGCACCGATGCCGGGAATGTCGTTGATGGTTCCGATCTCGTTGTTGGCCCACATGATCGAGACGAGGATGGTGTCCTCACGAAGGGCCCCCGCGACCATTTCCGCGGTCACGATGCCATCGGCCCCCGGGTCGAGCCAGGTGACGTCGAATCCTTCTCGCTCGAGACGCTTGCACGGATCGAGGACCGCCTTGTGTTCGATGATGCAGGTCACGATGTGACCTCGGCCGGTCTCGCCCATCGGTGCCTTCGCATACATCTGGGCGGCGCCCTTGATCGCGAGGTTGTTGCTTTCGGTCGCACCGCTGGTCCAGACGATCTCCTTGGGGCCGGCGCCGATCAGGCTTGCGGCCTGCTCGCGGGCGAGCTCGACGCCCTTCTCCGCCGCCCACCCGAAGGCGTGGTTGCGGCTCGCCGAGTTCCCGTAGATCTCGGTGAAGTACGGGAGCATGGCTTCGATGACCCGGGGATCGGTCCGGGTGGTGGAAGCGTTATCCATGTAGATGGGGAGATTCACGGCTTCATGCCTCGTGGTTCGGGGACGATTTCGGCACACTGGGGAACACGATGTTCCGCAAGCGCCGAATCGGTGGATCGCACGTCTTTGAGTTCGCCGCACCCGGAGAATGGATTCCGACGCGGATTCACTCACATTCTAGCCGAAACCCCACCCGATCTCCACGAAACGGCCGGAGGTGGAGATGAAGGCCGAGATCCGCGGGCGGGCGATTACCGGCCGAAGCCCCATCCTTGTCTGAGAAACCACGTCGCGTACACTCCCACCCCATGAAGCGAGCCGAGATCTTCGAATCGCCGGATCGACTTTCCGCCTTCGCAGGTGGAATATTCGTCCCGACCATGGGGGCCCTCCACGAGGGGCATCTCTCGCTCATCCGTCTCGCCCGTTCATTCGGTGGCCCCGTGATCACCAGCATCTTCGTGAACCCGACCCAGTTCGGGCCGGGCGAGGATTTCGACCGCTACCCCAGGAGCATGGACGTGGACGTCGAGCTGGCGACCGAAGCCGGCACCGATGTCATCTACGCCCCCCCGACAACGACGGTCTACCCCGACGGCGTCGATCAAGCTCCGTCGGTCCCGCTGCCGCCGGTGGCGACCGATCCCGGGCTGGAGGACGCGGGGCGTCCCCACTTCTTCGCAGGCGTGTGCGGGGTGGTGGGCAGACTCTTCGAGCAGGTGCGGCCGAGCATCGCGATCTTCGGCGAGAAGGACTGGCAGCAGCTTCAGGTGATCCGGGCGATGGTGGCCCATGATCCTCGCTTCGAAGGCATCGAGATCCGACCAGGACCGATCGTCCGGGACCCGGACGGCGTCGCGATGTCGAGTCGCAATGCCTACATCCCCGACGGTGCACGCCACCGGGCCCGCGGGCTGGTCGCGGCACTCGAAGCGATTCGAAGCACCCGCGATGCGGGCGACGCCGAGGCGACCATGCGAGCGGTTCTGGAGGCGCACGCGCTGGACGTCGAGTACGCGGTGATCCGGGATGCCGAGACCCTTGGCCCGCCATCGGAACCAGACCGGCCCGGCCGCGCGATCATCACCGCCCGACTCGATTTCGACGGTGGCTCCGTCCGCCTCCTCGACAACGGACCCTTTCCCCTTGTCGGATGAACCGACCAGCGGTCTTCGCCGAGGTGGGTCCGGAATCGTGCTCGCCACGTTCCTCGCCATGCTGTCAGTCACCTTCGGCGGACCGGGATGCAGAAGCGTGCGTCCCGCGGCGAATCCTCGGGTCGCGGATGCGAGTTCGCTCCCGGCACCGCCCGAACTCGACTGGCCCGCCCGTATTTCAATTCCGCCCCGTGGTGCCGACGCGGATGGACGAATCCCCGATCATCCGGACGGGATCGGCGTCGAACGCGCCGATGGTTCGCCCATCACCATGGAATTCGTCACCTTGCATCCGCACGGCGAGGTGTGGGCGTTCGGCGAAGAGGATGCGGGCGTCAACTGGATCGCGGCCATCGATTCCGGATTGATCGGCTCGACCCGGTCCTTCATCGTGGTGACCACCGCGCCGACCGATGATCCGCCGTCGGAACTCCGCGTGCCCCGCCGACGGGCGATCGATGTGATCGTGCTCACCCCCTCCACCCGCCCGCCGGTGGGCACCGCGATCGTCATGAGCAGTCTCGCGCGACAGACGCCGCCGGAACAGGCCCTCATGGCCGATCTCCTCAAGGCTGGATTCACCGTGGTCACCTCGGCGCCACCCGTGAACGCGATCGACGGCCGGACCGGGGGGCGCACCACGCTCGACCTCGCCGACGCGCCCGAAGCCGCAGGCCGGACGTTCGCCGCCGAAGTCGATCTCGCCTTCGCCGCCTGGGCCGACGGGCTCGACGCGATTCTCGACGCCTCGATCATCGAGCCCGGAACGTTTCCACGACCGGTGGTGATGATCGGCGTCAGCAGCGGTGCGGTCGCCGCCCCGGTCGTCGCCGCGAGACTCCATGCGAAGACGCCGATCGACGCGGCGGTCCTGATCGCCGGCGGCGCGGACCTCGACACGATCCTGCTGGAGACGACCCTCGATCCGGAGGATCTACGACTCCGCCGTCGTGGCGCCCGACCCGACGCGGCGGCGGCGGCGGCGTTCACTGAGGCCTATCGCGCCGCGGTCCGACTCGACGATCCGAGACTCGCGGAATGGTTCGCCCGCCGACCGATCCTGCTGCTCGAAGGTGGCTTCGACACGGCGATTCCCGCCTCCGCTCGAGCGACCATGGACGATCGACTCGGACGTCCCGAGCGTTGGTGGTATCCCACCGGGCATTACGGACTGTTCGTGCTCCTCCCCGGGGAGGGCGACGCGATCGTCCGGTGGATTCGTCGGACGCTGGAACTCGGACCATCGTCCTGACGCCGCCGATTCCCCGTTTCGACGCCATTCGGGTGGATGGGCGGCACGGGACCGATTTACGAGGTGGGCGGAGCGGACCCCACGCTAGGATGAAGAAGGCGGCCGGTCGCTCACCGATTCGCCGGTCCCGAACCCGCCCACGGAAAGACCAGACATGCTTCGAACCTTCGCCTTCACGCCCCCCATGGCACTCGTGCTCGCCCTCACCGCGACCGTCGCCACCGCGACTTCGGGAGGCACGCCGGCGGTCGATCCCGCCTCGACGATGGTCGACGAGGAGAAGGGCTGGCACGATCGACTGCCCGCGGCGGACCGCGCCGCGATCGATGCGTCGATCGGCTTCGCACTGCCCGACTTCGCCGAACGGGTCGACTGGAAGATCGAGCCGAGGGAGGTCGACGTCGAGAAGCTTCGTGGCAAGGTGGTGCTGCTGCAGACCTGGTCGTGCGGGAGTTCCGCCGGACGCGGTGTTCCGACGCGATTGGAGCGGAGCGTGAAGGCGATGGGCGATGCGGCCGATCTCGAAGTCCTGCTTCTGCACACGCCGGAAGGGACCGACAAGCTCGAGCGGTTCGTGGAACGGAGCCGCCCCGCGTTCCCGCTCGCGGTCGACGCCAGTGGTGGCTACTGCGACCTGATCGGCGCCTTCAAACGGCCGGTGAACGTCCTCGTCGATCGGAACGGCACGGTTCGATACGCGGGCCTGTCGGCGAAGGGCGTCACCGAAGCCGGCCGCAAACTGCTCGCCGAACCCTTCGACCCGTCCAAGGAACCACGTACCCGTCCCGCGGCGAAGGCCCCCGCCGCGCCCGGCGAGTACCCGCCCATCCGTGGATCCGTGGGCGCCGCCACGGACCTCCGGGGCCGCAAGGCACCTGCCTTCATGGTGGACCGGTGGATGACCGCCGAACCAGATGCACGTGGCAAAGTGGCCATCATCGATTTCTGGGCGACCTGGTGCGGTCCCTGCCTCAGAGCGATTCCCCACATGAACGAGCTCGCGAACCGCTTTCGCGGTGAGGTGGAGTGCGTGGGCATCTCGGACGAATCCAAGCGTGAGTTCGAGAAGGGGATCGAGGACCGCAATCTCAACCCAGCCATGTTCCAGTACGCCCTCGCCCTCGATCCGAAGGGCCGGATGAAATCGGCGTTCGGGATTCGCGGCATACCGCACGTCGCGGTGATCTCGACCGACTGGATCGTCCGGTGGCAGGGTCACCCTTCTTCCCTGGACGCGAACACCGTCGCTGCGATCGTCGCGGCCGATCCCGGTGTCCAGGCGAATGCCGACGGTTCCACCGCGTCCGGGGGACCGCCCTCGCGCTGGGCCGGCACCCGCCGCCGGTGAACCAACGTCGCCGCGTCGCCCGCGACGCACCGAGCCCGGATGGTGTCCGAACCCTCCTCAGTGATCCCGGGCGACGACCGCATCCGCGAGGTCGTCGAGCAGGGCCTCGGTGCCACCGAAGGGAACGCCCGCGATCGCGTCCTTCGCGACCGCGACCTGCTCGGTGGCGAAGGCGATTGCGCGGGTGATGGCATCGCCGTCCTGCAGCAGACGAAGCACGGCACCGGCATCCCGCCCGCGGAAGGCGTCGACGGCTTTCGAAAAGACCGTCGCGTCGGCACCGTCGAGCAACAGGATCATCGGCAGCGTGAGCTTGCCCTTCGCGAGGTCGCGCCCGACGCTCTTCCCGACCACCGCGGCGTCGCCGTCGAGATCGAAGACGTCGTCGCGGATCTGGAAGGCGATTCCGAGACGCTCGCCGAACACGCCGAGGGCCCGGCCCGCGGCGTCGGTACCGCCCGCGACCCGGGCTCCCAGGCTTCCGCAGGCGCCCACCAGAACCGCGGTCTTCCGCCGGATGGTGGCGAGGTAGGTCTCGAGGTCGAGCCCCAGATCATCCCGGTGATGCAGCTGGATGAGTTCACCCTCGCAAAGCGTGTTGGTCACCCGACCGATGCGCTCCGTGAGGTCCGCATCACCGATGCTGGCGGCCAGGTGGAAGGCGTTCGAGATCAGGTAATCGCCCAGCATCACCGCGGTCTCGTTGTCGTTCAGCCGGTTCACCGTCGCCCCGCCCCGGCGATCGTCGGCTTCGTCGAGCACATCGTCGTGCACGAGCGTCGCCATGTGGATCATCTCGAACACCGCCGCGAGGCGGCGGAGGTCGTCGGATTCGAGGACGGTGACGTCCCCCTCCCGCGCCGCGAGCCCGGAGAGAAGCGTGAGCGTGGGCCGGAGCATCTTCCCGCGGTACCGGCCCACATGATTGCAGAGCGACTCCACCGCCGGAAACTCGCTCGCAAGCTGAGTTTCGAAGATCGATGCGACCGCTTCCAACGCCGTGGCGAGGGGTTGGACGAAACGTTCGTGTCGGGCGTCGATCTCGATCATCACGGTTCCGGGGCGGCGACGGGTCTCAGGAATCCCACCGGCTCGGTTCAGGGTCTCAGGATGGTTTCGACGCGTACGGCGTCGGGATGCGTCGGTCTGGCCGCGGAATCACTTCTCCGCGGTGATGTAGGCGATCCAGCCGGGACAAGCCTCGCCGCGGGTCGCCGGCTCGAATTCGCCGTCCCCTTCGCCTTCCTCGTCATCCCCTTCCCACCAGACCGTGATTCGGCCGAATCCGGCCTCTTCGAGGAGTTCGCGGATCTCGGGAATCGTCCAGAGCCTCCACTCATAGGTGAACGCCTTCTCGATNGCAGAACCGTCCGGGAACCGGAAGTGGATGTGGTTCACGACGTCCCCCGTGATGGGGTCGTATTGATTCTGATCCCAGACGTAGGTGAAGCCGTCGAGATGACGCTCCTCTTCCATCTCGAGGAAGGAATCCCCACCGCCGTAGCAGTCGCAGAGGAGGATCCCGTCGTCGACGAGCGCCTCGCGAACCGAGGCGAAGTACGTCCGGAGGTCATCCCGCGTCTTGAACAGGAAGTAGCTGAAGTTCATCGCCAGCACCGAGTCGACCTCGGTCGCCTTCGATTTCAGGACGTCCTCCTCGCGGATCTCCAGGCGGTCGTTCTGGTCCTCGGAAAGCGTCGGTAGATTTCGGGCCCGCCCCCAGTCCAGCACCTCTCGACTCAGATCGACGCCGACCGCGGTGTTGTCGTCCCCGCGGCGGATCCACTCGCAGGCCGCGGCGAAGGTTCCGCAGAAGTCCTCGCGGATCCGGACCGGTGAACGGTCCCGCAGCGCCGCCCAGACCTTCTCGACGAAGTCGATCTCACCTTCGACGTTCTGAACCGAAAGCTCGTAGAGCTCGTGCCGGTCCGACGTCTTCGCGGTTCGCCACCCGTCAGTCTTGCCCGACTTCTTCTTCTTTTCCTTGCGTTTCGACATGGGGTCGAGAGTGTACCGGCGATGGCGCTTCCCGACCGCCCCTCAACCCCAGTTCGCGAGCATCAGGCCGAGGTCGCTTCCGTCGACCGTGCCGCTTCCGTCGAGATCCGCCTCGGGGTCGACACTACCCCACGCGGCGAGCAGCAGGCCGAGATCCGCGCCACCCACCACGCCATCACCGTCGAGGTCTCCCGGCGGATCGGTCACGCAGGCGATGCCGGCCCGCACCACGCAGAAATCGTCCCAGGACGACACGCAGCAGAACGGATCCTCGAGACAGACCGTGGTGCAGCACGCCTCGTCCTGACATCCGGGTTGATCATGCGGGATCCCGCATGAATCCTCGGAACCACAGGTCGGAATCGATTCGCAGTCGGCACCGCAGGCGAGGGTGGCCAGCGTGACGCAGATCGAATCCCACTCGATCTGACAGCAGTAGTCGTCGAAATCGCAGACGCAGGTTTCGATCTCGGGCTCGGCACAGCCCGGTGAGCCGTTCTCACAGGCCGGGTGCTCGGGATCGAGGTCGATGCGGATGTCGTCGATGCGGGTGGATTCCGCCACCGACGACCCCGACCGAAATCGGAGTCGAGCGCCGGGGGCGGTGATGTAGGGCGCGAGATCGACGGCGAAATCCCGACATCCGGGTTCGGACGCGAACGGAACCCGGAGGATCTCGACCGGCTCGCCATCCGGCTCGATGATCTCCACCACCGGCCCGGCCACGCCGAGCGAGGTCGAGCACGAGAAGCGAAGCACCGCCGCCCCCGCCGCGGTCAGGTCCAGACACCGGGTCTCGAGGGTCGACCAGGGAAATCCGCCGCCGAATCGCAGCGCCGCATCGCCGGAGGTCGCACATCCACCGGAGGTCGTGAGAAACGGGCCGACGCCGGTGCAGGTCTCGAAGAGTGCTGGAAACGCGAGGCACGGCCCACCCGGCACGTAGTCCTCACCGAAGTCCGCCTCGAACGTCGTCAGGCAGTCGGACGCACAGGCCCCACAATCCCCGGCGGCGATCGCGTCGATGCAAAGGGCGTCCCAGGCGGTCTCGCAGCAATAGGGATCGATCGCACAGACGCAGCCTTCGATGACCGCGTCGTCACAACCAGCACCACCGACTTCGCAGCATCCGTGGGCCGGCGGGTCGCAACAGTCCATCGCCTCGAACGCGATCTGGTCGAGGAGCAGCACGCCCACACCATCCCCGTGCACCCACTTCACGAGGAGGTCCTCGCCGGCGTGCGTCTCCGGGATCTCGTAGTCGATCTCGAAGGGAACGCACACCCCCTTGGAGACCTCGATGAACTCGGTTCGCACCACGGGACCCGCACAATCCGCGGTCGCCGGCCCGATCTCGAGCCGCGACCAGGTATCGAAGAGGCTCGACGCGAGAAAGCTGATTCGGATGCGCCCGCACGACTCGACGGACGCGACTCGGGCCACGAGTCGGTCGCCCGGGTCGAGTCGGTACGCACCACCCGTGGGGCAGAATCCGCTGGGAACGACGGCACCGCCGGATTCGCACCATTCGATCGAGAATCGCGGGTCCGCGACATCGCCGGGTGCGTTGAACGTCTCGAAAGGCTCGATGTGGAGCAGGCAGAATTCCGGTCCACCCCCGCCGCCGGCGTCCAGTGGTGAGGCCACACCCGTGACCAGGCCCAAGGCCAGCAAGGCGTGAAGCCACCGACCAGGGACCCCCGGACGCCGTCCGACCGCATCGTCCGGCCCTCGAATTGAACCGCGAAGATTCATCCGTGTTTCAAGACCTCCTGCTCCGAAAGAGAGGATGCCACCCAACCGCCTCGAACCAAACCGACGCCCGCAACGGACCTTCAAGACGGTCCGCCGCGCGTGAATCACCGAACCAGATCCCCCAGAACGAACACGGGGCGGCAGGAATGACCACAATGCCACCATGACTGCCCAACCCGGATCTCCTTCACGTCCAGCATGCTTCGCCCCGGTCATGCGTCTCAGTCGCTTTTCNCATCTGCTTTCGGTCCTGCTGCTCGCCGTGCCGCTTGGTTGTCGGACCACCCCCGCCCCCTCCGCATCGCCGCCCGCGACGGTCCCCCCGGAGACCCTGCCCATGTTCCTCGGGGACGGCACCCCCACCGACTGGTCCGAGCTGGTCGCCCGCGCCGCCGCCGCGGAGATCGTGGTGATCGGCGAGGAGCACGACGATCACAACACGCATGCCCTGCAACGATCGCTCCACGCGGCCATCCTCGACGNGGACGGCACGACCGCGGTGGCGCTCGAGATGTTCGAACGGGATGAACAAGCCACCGTCGATGCGTGGCTCGCCGCCGAGATCGACACCGAGACCCTCGTCGCGGAAACGAACTCGATCAACTGGGGCGGCAAGGGTTCCTGGTATCGGTACTACCAGCCGATCATCGACCTCGCCCGCGTCGCCGGCACCCCCGTGGTCGCGGCCAATGCACCCCGTCGGTACGTGCGACAGGCCCGGATCGAAGGGTACGACAGCCTCCGGGCGCTGCCCGCGGACGAACGGGCCTGGTTCGATCTGCCGGACGAACTCGACCAGGGACCGTACTACCAGCGGTTCGCCGACATCATGCGCGAAATGCGGGGGGAGGACGATCTCGACGAGGATGCGGTCACCACGATCTTCCGGAGCCAGCAGGTCTGGGATGCCACCATGGCCGCCTCGGTCGTCGANGCGATCGAGCGGACCGACACCGATCGCGTGGTGCTGCTGATCGGTCGCTTTCACAGCGACCTCGAGGGCGGCACCATCGTCGAGCTCCGGAAACGACGTCCCGGATCGGAGATCCTGGTGGTGAGCTGCGTTCGGACCTCGGATCCAGGTCGGGAACTCGCCCCCGAGGACCTCGCTCGCGGCGACTTCGTGGTCTACACCCCGGAGGATCCCGAAGCCGATTGAGCCTGGNCGGGTACCTCGCGGCTCGTCAGGCCCCGCATCCGTTCACTTGATCAGCTTGTCGAGATGCCGCTGGTCCTTGGCGATCTTGTAGAGCTTCTCGATCTTCATCATCGAGAGCAGACCGAGAAGCTCCTTGCAGACCCCGAAGAGGATCGCATCGGACTTGACGGCGACGGCGGAATTCCGAAGCGAGATGCACATGCCGAGCCCCATCGACGACATGAAGGTCACGCCGGAGAGATCCATCACGAGGTGATCGAGACGCTTGCCCATCTCCTCGACGTAGGGCGTCACGGCCTCCTGAATGATCGGCGCCTCCCGTTGGCCGATGCTCGGGCCCGAGGGCTTGACCAGAAGGATCCCGCCGTGGCGAGTGATCTCGACAAGGCTCGTGGCGTGATGATCGGGGAGCGGCGGGGTCATCGGGGATCGTTCCTCTTGGCGTGACGTTGGATCGCGAAGCGTGATCCTGAGCGACCCAGCCTACCCGAACCGCCTGACGGATTCCCCCCTCCGGCCCCCTCGGGGCCCCGAAGAGGCCGGGGTTGGTAGGGTCCTCGTCATGAGCCAGTCCAAGCCCATCGCCTTCGTCGACGCCCGGGTCCTCACGCTCGCCCCCAGCGGTCGAACGCCCGGTCGGCCCCGCCGCGGAGCGATGCTCGCGGATCTCGGCGTCATCGATCGGGGCTGGGTGGTGGTTCGAGATGGCCGGATCGAGGCGGTGGACGAAGGCCGGGCACCGCGGTTCGATCCGGACACCGAGGTCGTCGATGCGGGAGGCCGGGTGGTGATGCCGGCATTCGTCGACTGCCATACCCACGCCTGCTTCGTCGGCGACCGCAACGACGAGTTCGAAGCCCGACTCGCGGGCGCCTCGTATCTCGAGATCCTCGCCGCCGGCGGTGGCATCATGTCGACGGTCCGGAGCATCCGGAGCGCCTCGGTATCCACCCTCGTCGAGGCACTGCTGTTTCGCCTGGAACAGACCGCCCGACTCGGCACCGGAACGATCGAGGTCAAGTCCGGGTACGGCCTCGATGCCGCCAGCGAGATGAAGATGCTCGAGGCGATCGCGACCGCCGCCGACCGNACACCCCAGACCGTGATACCCACGTTTCTCGGGGCTCACGCCCTCGACGCGGACCGATCGGATCCAGCGGAAGGGATCGAGGAGATCATCGATCAAGCGCTTCCGGCCGCCGCCGAGGCCCATCCCGGAATCGCCTGCGACGCCTATTGCGAAGAGAGCGCGTGGTCGCTCGAGGACTGTCGTCGCCTCTTCGAGGCCGCGTCCCGTGCCGGCTGCCCGATTCGCGTCCACACCGACCAGTTCAACAGCCTCGGGATGACGAAACTCGCCATCGAGATGAAGGCACGAAGCGTCGACCATCTCGAGGCGACCACCCCGGAGGACATCGAACGCCTCGCACGCAGCGAGACCATCGGCGTGCTTCTCCCCACCAGTGGATTCTGCCTGGACGACCGCTACGCCCCGGGCCGCGCCCTGGTCGATGCCGGCGCCGCGATCGCGGTCGCCAGCAACTTCAATCCCGGCTCGGCCCAGAGCCCCTCCCTGCCCTTCGCGATGTCGCTGGCGTGTCGGAAGTGCCTGCTCACCCCGGCGGAATCGATCGTCGCCGCGACCTTCAACGCCGCCTGCGTCCTCGGGCTTCAGCATGAGGTCGGCTCGATCGAAATCGGCAAACGAGCGGACCTCCTGCTTCTGGACACCGCGGACGAGCGAGCGCTCGCAGTCGAAATCGCGGGCCCCGGCCCGATCGGCGTGATGCTCGACGGACGCTGGCACCGGACCGGCTGGGATCGCTGACCGCCGNACCNGGTCTTCCGTCCTCGGGCCACGCGCACGCCCCCACACTCAATCTCGCCGAATCATCGGCCACCCACCGAAGTCGGCCGCACATCCGGCCGATGCTCCGTGGCCCCCACCCGGGGCGATGGACTTTTCAAGATCCGGTAGGAGATCGCCGCAGTGACCTCGTCGATGGATCGGCGTGCGGCACTCCTCCCGGAATTCACCTTCACGGAGACGATGACCCATGCAGAACCCCTTCTATGCCGCGTACGCGAACGACAACAACTGCTGCGGCGATGCCGGTGACTGCACCGGCCCCTGCCCCGCCGACGGTTGGAACAACCCCGTCCAAGGTGGCTTCAATCCGGCCTTCACCGGCTACAACCCCGGTTTCCAGGGCTGGAACACCCCGGCCTTCACCGGCTACAACCCCGGCTTCCAGGGCTGGAACAACCCGACCTACACCGGATTCAACACGCCCGGCTTCCAGGGCTGGAACACCCCGACCTACACCGGATTCAACACGCCCGGCTTCCAGGGCTGGAACAACCCGACCTACACCGGATTCAACACGCCCGGCTTCCNNGGCTGGAACAACCCGACCNACNCGGGTTACGGCAACCAAGGATTCGGTGGTTTCAACCCGAGCTTCACGGTTGAAAACACTCCGGGCTTCGACCATCAGGGCTTCGAGGGCAATGCCTCGGGCCAGCCCGCCGGATACGGGTTCAACGACTTCGCGAACGTTCCCGCTTCGAACCCCGGCACTGGATCCGGTACGCCGGGCACGACGCCCGCGACGAACACCGGCCACCCCGGCATGAACTGGACCGGCGGCTACGCCACCAACGCGGCCTGAGCCTCATCGAACGAGATGTCCACGACCGCGGCACGTCGGATGACCCCCGACGTGCCGCGTGTCCAGTTTTTGTACCATTCCTCGGTGCTCGTCACCGAAGAAAAAGACATCGCCGGCGCAACCCTCGCCGCTCGCAAGGTCGTCGAGACCCATGAGCGGCTCGTGGCCTTTCTCCGCGCTGGCCAGACCCTCGCGGAAATCGACGCCTTCGTGGGCCGGACCCTCGCGGAATTGGACAGTATCAGTGCCTTCAAGCACTACCGCGTCCGTGGCCACCCGCCCTTTCCGAGCGAAGCATGCCTCTCGGTGAACGCCTGCGTCGTCCACGGCACCCACGACATGACCACCGACCCGGTGGTCGCCGGTGATCTCCTCTCCATCGACATCGGCGTGAAGCACGATGGCTGGATCGGGGATGCCGCGTGGACCTATGTGATCGAAGGGGCCGACGAGACCTCGATGAAACTCGTCGAATCGGGCCGAGAGTCACTTCGTCTCGGCGTCGACGCCATGAAGCCCGGCCGGCCACTCGTCGACTGGGCCCGAACCGTGCAGGACCACGTGGAGAAGAAGTGCGGCTTCGGGCTGGTCCGCGGCCTGGGCGGCCACGGTTACGGCAAGACCCTCCATGGCCCACCGTTCATCTCGAACGTGGTCCCGACCTACCCCGGCGAATGGCCGGACGCGTTCCGAAGCTTCCGGCCCGGCATGCTGGTCGCCGTCGAGCCCATGATCGCGGTGAGTACCACCGAGATCAGAAGCGAGGGCCGCGAATGGCCGATCTACTCGGCGGACGGCTCTCGGAGCGTGCACCACGAAGCCGACGTCCTCATCACCGAGGACGGCCCCCTGAACCTGACCGCCGGGTTGTTCGACCTCCCGGACGTCGTCGGGAACTGACCCGAAGGATCTCCCATGTCGCTCGGTACCGCCCTGCTTCTCGAAGGCATCCACCCGGATGCCGACGATGCCCTCACCTCGGCGGGGCTCGACGTCGTTCACGAGCCCGGAGCGATGTCCGAGGAAGCCCTCGAGAAGGCACTCGCAGGCGTGACGATCCTCGGGGTCCGGTCGAAGTCCCGAATCACCCCTGCACTCCTGGACCGGCATCCGCAGCTGCTGGCCGTCGGGTGCTTCTGCATCGGCACCGACCAGCTGGACCTCCACGATGCGGCCCGTCGCGGGCTGGCCGTCTTCAACGCCCCGTTTTCCAACACCCGAAGCGTCGCCGAACTGACCATCGCCGAGATCGTCGCCCTTCATCGGCGGCTTGGCGACCGAAGTCGCGAATTGCATGACGGCATCTGGCGGAAGTCCGCCGCCGGCGCCCACGAGGTCCGCGGCCGGACGCTGGGGATCGTCGGGTACGGCCACATCGGCTCGCAGGTCTCGGTGCTTGCCGAAGCCTTCGGCATGCAGGTCATGTTCCACGACACCCAGCCGAAACTCGCCCTCGGCAATGCCCGGCCCGCGACCTCGCTCGATGAGCTGCTCGCGATGAGCGACGTGGTGAGCCTGCACGTCCCCGACGAACCGTCCACCCGCGGTCTGCTCGGCGTGACCGAACTCGCCCGCATGAAGCCCGGCGCGATGCTGATCAACAACGCCCGCGGCGCGGTCGTGGACCTCGATGCTCTTTCCGAGGCGCTCCGCGACGGTCGAATCGGCGGCGCTGCGGTTGATGTCTACCCGAGTGAACCGAAGCGAAACGACGATCCGTTCTCGACGCCGCTCGCCGGACTTCCCAACGTGATCCTGACCCCGCACATCGGCGGCTCGACCGAGGAGGCCCAGGCCGCGATCGCCCGCGACGCTTCCCGCAAGATCGCCCGGTACGTGACCGAAGGTTCGACGCGGACTTCGGTCAGCGTCCCGGAGGTCGACCTCCCGAGCCCGAAGCCGGACCGGCACCGGATCCTGCACTTCCACCGCAACGTCCCGGGCGTGCTCGGTCGCATGCACACCCTGCTCGCCGAGATCGACGCGAACATCACGGCCGAGTACCTGCAGTCCGATCCCGAGGTGAGCTACGTGATCCTCGACGTCGAATCCGAGTCGGTCGACGACGTCGCCGAGCGAATGCGATCGATCCCCGAGACGATCCGAATGCGGACTGTTTAGTTGAGCGCTGCGGCGGCCCGTTCGGGCCGCCTGGCTTTCCTGGTCTCGGTCGGCGCGGCGTTGCCGCGCAAAGCCGGATTCGACTTGAGCGCTGCGGCGGCCCCTGCGGGCCGCCTGGCTTTCCCGCGATCGGTCGGCGCGGCGAGGCCGCGCAAGCCGGATTCGAACGATTCAGCTTCAGCGCTGCGGCGGCCCGTTCGGGCCGCCTGGCTGTCCCGGTCTCGGTCGGCGCAATATCACCGCCCCGGACTATTGTCCGAGGCGGCGGTTGACGAACCTTGTTGAACGACGCCGACCGGACGAGGCCGTTCCATCAGCGACGGCGACGACGCCCGACCAGCCCGAGGCCCGCGATCGCGGCGATGCCACCGACGCCGGGGACGGCGTTC
>NYSY01000069.1 GCA_002683215.1 Planctomycetaceae bacterium | reverse complement strand
CCCGTCGACTGACCAGTTCCGTCGGTGATCCGCTGGTCTACGACCCGACGGCATACGAGTTCCAGGCGAAAGGGTTCGCGACGCCGGCGTGGAACGAGACCGTGATCTACGAGCTGCACGTCGGGACCTTCGGGGCGTTGCCCGGCGATCCGATCCCGGCCGGTTTCGACGACTGCATCGAGAATCTCGACCACCTCGAAACGCTCGGCGTGAACTGCGTCGAGGTGATGCCGGTCAACGAGTTCGCGGGGGACGTGAGCTGGGGCTACAACCTCGCCCATCCGTGGTCGGTCGAAAGCGCCTACGGCGGTCCCGACGCGTTCAAGCGATTCGTGGACGCCTGTCATGACCGCGGCATCGCCGTGCTGCTCGACGTGGTCTACAACCACTGGGGCCCGAGCGACCTCGACCTCTGGCGGTACGACGGCTGGAGCGAGAACGGCAATGGGGGGATCTTCTTCTACAACGATCCGGTCCGGGCCGAGACGCCGTGGGGACCCCGGCCCGACTTCGGTCGCGGCGAGATCCGGAGCTACATCCGTGACAACGCGCTGCTCTGGTTGCAGGAGTTCCGGGTGGACGGTCTCCGGATCGACGCCACCAAGTACATGCGATCGGTACCGGAGGCCGGAACGGACCTGCCCGAGGGCTGGTCGCTCATGCAATGGATCAACGAGTCGATCGAGTCGACCCAGCCCTGGAAGCTCACGATCGCGGAGGACTGGGGCGACGAGTCGTGGTTGAGTCGGACGGTCGGCGAGGGTGGTGCGGGGTTCGGGAGCCAGTGGGACGGGGTCTTCCTGCATCCGGTCCGGAGTCTCGCCACCACCGTGGATGACGAGGACCGGAGCATGTTCGCGCTCCGAGAGTCGGTGACCAAGTACTTCAACGGTGAGGCGACGCAGCGGGTGGTCTTCACCGAAAGCCATGACGAGGCGGCGAACCAGCCCAGGCTTCCCGAAGCGATCTGGCCGGGGAAAGCCGACGGCTGGGAGGCGAAGAAGCGATCCACGCTCGCGGCCTCGGTGGTGTTCTCCTCGCCGGGAATTCCGATGATCTTCCAGGGACAGGAGTTCTTCGAGGACGGGGTGTGGACCGATGCGGCCCCGATGGACTGGGAGCGGATGGAGACGTTCGGCGGGATCTTCGAGTTGTACCGGGACCTCGTCCACCTGCGTCGAAATCTCGGCGGGGCGACCCGTGGGCTCTGCGGCAACGGAACCAACTTCCACCATCTGGACGATGTCGGGAAGGTGGGNGCGTGGCATCGGTACGACCAGGGTGGCGTCGGGGACGACGTGGTGATCGTGACGCACTGGACCAACGAGTTCCGCGGTGACTACCGGATCGGCTTCCCCCGAGGCGGGACCTGGCACTGCGTCTTCAACGGAAACGCGACCGAGTACGATGATGCGTTCACCGGCGGCGGGCCCACCGAGGTCTTCGCGGAGCCCCTTCCCTGGGACGGGATGGATCACAGCGCCTCGTTCGAGCTGCCGCCCTACACCTGCCTCATCTTCTCGCAGCGGATTCCCGANGATCCCGGANNNGGNAACGANCAGGACGGTCCGATNCTCGTCGACGGNGTCCGNGACGATCTCTACGGTCCGCCGCTGCTCGTGCAGGACACCCAGACCGGCTTCGGTGACGCGTCGCTGGGCCTCNTCGATCACGCGAACGGGTCCGAACTCGACGGCCTGGCCGCGCGGGTCGAGGACGAGACGCTCTACCTCCACTTCGCCGGCAACCTCGAGAGCAACTTCAACAAACTCGACGTCTTCATCGACGCGATCGAGGGCGAGGGTCAGGGCACGCTTCGGGACGACAATCCCGAGGTGAAGTTCGGGGGCCTCAACCGCATGGGCGGAAGCGGTCGCGGTGGATCACCGGGGCTCCGGTTCGATCCCGGATTCGAACCCGACTTCTGGATCGACTTCACCTGCGGTGGGGAACTCGGTGTGAGTTTCGACACCTTCATCAACTGGTCGCGACTTGCGACGGGGGGCGGCGCGTCGGTCGACTGGGGCTTCGCCGGGCCCGGAGGGCCGGGTGCCGGACAGGCGATCCATGCGTCCAACGGCATCATCGCGACCATCGACAATCGAAACACGGCGGGCGTGACCGGAGGGGATGGTCTCGACTCCGGGGCGGGGGTGGGTACCGGGATCGAATTCGCGATTCCGCGCTCGGTACTCGGGGCGATCGNCGGACCGATTCGCGTGACCGCCTTCATCAACGGATCGAACCACGACTTCCTCTCGAACCAGGTTCTCGGTCCGATCGGTGGTGGCGTGAACCTCGGCGAGCCGCGGACCGTCGACTTCGGAACGATTCCCGGGGCGCAGTGGGTCGGCGTGCCTACCGCCGAACCGGAGTGCCCGGGCGACCTCGACGGCGACGGTCTCGTCGACGGCGCCGATTTCGGCGTCCTGCTCGCAGCCTGGGGCTCCTGCCCAGCCTGCCCGGCGGATCTCGATGGCGACGGTCTGGTCTCCGGTGCGGATCTCGGGGTGATGCTCAGTCGCTGGGGCCCATGTCCCTGATCGGCAATCCGCTTCGCCAGCCCGGCATCCTCCAAAATTCAGCGGCTTCCCGTTGGATCCTCGAGGGTTGAAGGGTACATTTGAACGTCCCGGACATCGGGGTCCGACTTGAGTCGCAGGTCGGGTCCGGAGATGCCTCCGGTCTGGAGCAAACCGAGATGAGACACGTGACCGGCATTCTTTCGTCACTCACCGCCGCATCGATCATCGCGTCCGCACACGGTCAGGAATGCGACGGCGTCGCCGATGCGGCCTACGGGGAACCGCTCGTGGTGCAGGACACCTCGACCGGATTCGGGAACGCGGATCTCGGTGCGATCGACTTCGCGAACGGCTCGGAAGCGGACGCCGGNTTCGGATACATCTCGGANGGCGTGCTTCACCTGGTGATCGCGGGCAATCTCGAGAGCAACTACAACAAGCTCGAGATCTTCATCGACGCGGTTCCGAACGAAGGGCAGAACCCGATTCTCGGAAACAACTCCGAGATCGACTTCGGGGCCTTGAACACGATGGGGCGGTTCGAGGATCCCGACACCGGTGAAGTCCAGCCCGGTCTCACCTTCGACGACGGCTTCACCGCCGATTACTGGATCTCCTTCACCGGCGGTCCGGGCGCGCCACCCAAGAAGGGCGGCGAGCCCGGTTACGACACCTACATCAACTACTCCCAGTTGCTCACCGGCGGTGGCGACACGGCCATCTCCGGATTCGCTGGCCCCGGAGGGGCGGGTGCGGCTGGGGCGCTGTTCACCGAGAACGGCATCCTCGTGGCGATCGACAACTCGAACACCGCGGGCGTGGTCGGCGGTGACGGGGTCGACGATGGGAGCGGCGTCGTCACCGGCGTCGAGATCCACATCCCGCTCGACGCCCTCGGGCACGCCGCCGGCGACCCCATCCGCGTCTGTGCGTTCGTCAACGGGAGCGGCCACGACTTCATCTCCAACCAGGTCCTCGGTGGACTCGGGGGCTCGGCGAACCTCGGTTTCCCCCGTTTCGTCAACTTCGAGGACATCGACGGCGACCAGTTCTTCGTGGTCGACGGCGATGGTGGTGGCGGTGACGGCTGTTTCGGTGATCTCAACGACGACGGTCAGGTCGACGGGGCCGATTTCGGTTCGCTGCTCGCGAGTTGGGGGCCGTGTCCCTCCTGTCCGGCGGATCTCAACGACGACGGCGTCGTCGACGGCGCGGACGTCGGGCTGATGCTTTCGGTCTGGGGCCCCTGTCCCTGATCCGACGCGGAGTTTCGCGGACGCATCCCGCCTTCCATGCTCGCGAGCACCGTTCGCCTTCGTCGTCGCCTTCGCCGACCCGATCCAGGGCGGTCAGGATCGATTGGCGGGCAGGTAGGCCTGGGTGACATAGTCCGCGACCATGCGATGCGTGCTGAAGGGCCCGGGGATGGTGGCGGCGCTTCGGAGCGCCCGCTTCATCCAGCGTCTCGGGACGCCGTCACGGCCGCGGGCGAAGAACTCGGGGATCAGCTGGTCTTCGAGCACTTCGTACATGGCGTTCGCGTCGGCGGCATCGCGGGCCGCAGCCCCGGACCGCTTCGGTTCACCCACGATCTCGAAGCCGTTGCGGCCGTCGAAGCCCTCGGGCCACCAGCCGTCGAGGATCGAGCAGTTCACCCCGAGGTGCATCGGTGGCTTCATGCCGCTGGTGCCGCTGGCTTCGTGGGGTCGAATGGGGTTGTTCAGCCAGACGTCGCAACCCGAGGGGAGTTCACGGCCGATCCGCATGTCGTACTCCTCGAGAATCGCGATCCGGCCGCGGAATTCGGGGCGTCTGCTCATGCGATAGACCATCCGGGCGAATTCCTGTCCCTCGCCGTCACGGGGGTGGGCCTTGCCGGCGAAGACGATCTGGACCGGGCGGTCGGGGTCGTTCAGCATCGCGGCGAGCCGGGCGCGGTCCCGGAAGATCAATGGGGCACGCTTGTAGGTCGCGAATCGTCGGGCGAAGCCGATGGTGAGCGCATCTTCACGAAGACCGGCGCCGGCCTGCAGGCGTTCGCCCGGATCGTCGCCGCGCTGGACGGACTGTCGGACGAGTCGATCGCGCATGAATCCGACCAGCCGGGAGCGGAGGTCGTTTCGAAGTTCCCACGCGGCGGCGGGATCGACGGTCGTCGCCTTCGACCACGCGGTCTCATCTGGCTTCGCGAACTCGGGCTTCAGGCGAATGTGCTTCCGCCAGAACGCGGCGGCGGCGGGGTCGAGCCAGGTGCCGGGGTGGACGCCGTTGGTGATCGAACCGATGGGGACGTCCTTCGGTGTCCTCGCCTCCGGGTAGACCGCCTGCCACATGTCCCGGCTCACCTCGCCGTGGAGTCGGGCGACGCCGTTGACGTGTTCGGCGAGTCGGAGGGCGAGGATCGTCATGCACAGGGGTTCCGACCGGTCGCCGGGCGTCTCTCGACCCAGATCGGCGAACGAGCGGCTGGTGAATCCCGCACGTCGGAGGACGCCGCTCATGGCCGCCGCGGCATCACGTGCGGGATAGCGATCGTGTCCCGCCGGCACCGGGGTGTGGGTGGTGAAGACCGTCGACGCCCGGACCCGGGCGATGGCGTCGGACTGGTCGATTCCATCCTCGACGAGCCGCGCGATCCGTTCGACCGCGGCGAAGGCGGCGTGTCCTTCGTTGAGATGGTGGACGGTCGGTCGTTCGTCCATCGCTCCGAGCGCCATCGCGCCGCCCACCCCGAGGAGCACCTGCTGACGCATCCGAAGATCGGGTTCGCCCTTGTAGAGACCTTCGGTCAGCCGGCGATCCGCCGGTCGGTTCTCGGGGAGATCGGCGTCGAGCAGCAGGAGGGACGTGTTGCCCAGGGCCAGTCGCATGATCCGTGCCGTGACGCTTCGGCGGCCGATCGGGCAGGCCACGGACAGTCCGGTCTCCTCGAGCGGATATCGATCGAAGTCGTAGGTCGGATACAGGATCCGCTGGCTTCCGTCGGCTTCGAACTGCTGCCGGTAGTAGCCGTGGCGATACAACAGGCCGACTCCCACCAGCGGGACGCCGAGGTCTTCAGCGCTCTTGACGTGGTCGCCCGCGAGCACGCCGAGGCCGCCGGAATACTGCTGCATCGATTCGTGGATCGCGAACTCGGAGCAGTAGTAGGCGACCTTCAGACGGCGATCGCGTCCGCGGTGACGGGTCTTGAACCATCGCGGCGTCCGCTGCACGTCCTGGAGCGTGCGCTCGGCGGTCTCGAGCGTCTGGAGAAAGCGGACGTCCGCCGCGGCGGCCGCGAGCCGTGCCTTCGACGTCGACAGCACGGTCTCGATCGGCGCGTGATTCGTCGCCTCCCAGGCGATCGGGTCGAGCATCGCGAAGGGGCGTTGGGCGGGCTCGTGCCAGGACCACGCGAGGTCTTCCGCGATTCGAAGC
>NYSY01000068.1 GCA_002683215.1 Planctomycetaceae bacterium | reverse complement strand
CGCTATCGTCGCTGTCCGACTCCACGACGATCCAGTTCCGGGAATGGCAACTGTCGAAAGCGGAATCGATCTTCGCGATCTCGCTGCCAATGACCGATTCGCAGTTCCTCGCCAATCCGACGATCGTCAGTACGGCATTCTCAAGATCGATCACGAAAGACTCCCAACTGGATTTTTGGTTTCGACTACAGACAGCATGCCGGAACTCGATGAGAGATTCCGAGGAGCACGACAGTTCCTTCCTCCCCAGCATGCGAAGGTCGTTGTCGTTCGAAGAGAATTTTAGCTGATTCGGCAACAACATACGATCGCCTTTTCGTCAAATAGCGGGTGATGCGAGGCATTTGTGATCGCGTCGAATGGACGGGCCGGCCGGTAGCGGCATCGCGGTTCAACGAAACGCCGCGCTGCCGATCACGATCGCCGTTTCATAGATCCGGAATTCGATCCACCCGACGGCGGCGGCGAACGATCCTCCGCGGTCTGCGGATCGAAGTTCGGCATCCGGGTCGTGGATCGGCAGGCCGGAGGCGAGTACGGCCATCGGCGTTCTGGTCAGTCGCAGGAGGTTCCGGGAAGTGCGACTGCTTCGAGGTGATCGTCGGCATCGTCGCCGAGGTCCGCTGGGAGTCCCCATCCAGTGGAGCCGATGAGGGCGAGCTCGTAATCCGAGTCATCGTGGTCGATGTCGCCGTCCCGGTCGAAGTCGGCGCGGCATCCGGCGTCGATGCTGTTCCGGTTGCCGGTCTCCGTCCTCATGATCACCGTGATGTCATCCAGTCCTTCGGCCGAGAAGATGCAGTCGAGCGCGTTGAATGTCGCCGCTCCGGTGACCGTCGACGCGAAGCGCGGGCTCGCGGTCGCGTTCTCCGCGCGAAGACAGCTCGCCACACAGGCGTACATCGTTCCGGAATCGTCATGCACCACGCCCACGGCGCCGTTGGTCTGCCTGATCAGCACGGACGAGATCGCGGTCGAAGACGAAAGAAGCAAGGCAGTGCCGGCATTGGTGCCCGTGGCGTCGATGATCGTGCCGTCCGAGATGTGGAGGCATCCGTACACTCCGCCGCCGCGCCCGCACTTGCCTTCGATGCCCTAATGCTCGATCTCGACGGCCGCCCATCGCTGACCCATTTCGGCGATGCCCGCGGTGTCGAACACCAGTTGCTTCGGTTGCGGGGGGAGATCGGTCATGAGAGGGTGATGGGTGTGCGGATCTCCGGCGCCAGTGCCGCCAGGTCGGTGGCCACGTCGACCGAGTTTACGCGTTCAATCGATGATCGGCGAGCCGTGGTGCGTGGACTTCGCGATCGGACGCCCGACCCTCGATCCGCGGCCGCCGCCCCGATCAATCTGTTTCGTCGACCCCATTCCCAGGCATTGTTGCCGCAATTGGTGTGCGAATGACCTCCGTCGGGATACGATCTTCCACGTCCCGTTGGCTCGAGTTCGTGGACTCGGACTGCTACACGGCCTGACGCGTGTTGAACGAAGGTTTCCAGCCAGCTCCTTGACACCGCTGTTTCCAAAGAGGAAAGACCAATGACCGAACCGAAGAACCAATATGCATCGCTCTTTGCGGCGTGTTGGAAGGACGAGGCCCTGAAGGCTCGATTCATGAGTGATCCCAAGGCGGTCCTCGCCGAGTACGGCATCGAGTTTCCTGATGGGGTGGATGTGAAGACGGTGGAGAATGCCGACAATTGCGTGTACATCACGATTCCGGCACCACCCAGAGAGGATGGAGAACTTTCGGATGATGAATTGAGCAACGCGGCGGGGGGTATGAGTGGTGACAGCAACACCATGGGAAAGATGCCCTCGTCGTGAGAACGTCGCATCACGACCGCAATTGTCTCGCACCTGTTGAATGAACGGAAGAACCGACTCGTGTCGCGGTTCGCGGCGTGCTGGAAGGACGAGGCGTTGAAGGCCCGCTTCACGAGCGATCCCGGCNCGGTCCNGGCCGCTCGTGGCATCGGTGCTCCCGATGGATTGGATGTNNGGGTCGTCGACAACAGCGACCGCATGACCCACCTCACCATTCCGATGTCGCCCGAGTTTCACAAAGGCCGATCCTCAGATGAAGGACTCGCTCAAGCTGCGGCGGGCGTGGCGGTGTACGTCGGGGGGGACATAGACCGGCTTGTGCCAGAATCATCGCGCCCACGGTGTTCGATTCTCGTGGCTTCGGCTCCCTCATGAACTTCAAGGTGGCACAGGTTGTTGCGGCGCGTGATCGAATCGTGCGGCGGAACGGGGCCGCTCGAGGCCGATCAAGGCTTGCTCCGACCGTCGCGTCCACGTCAACCCGATCGCTCGGTTCTGAAGATCCGAACGAGGTCGACGGGTTCGGCCGCAGAATCGGTTCGCAACGGACGATGGCGCGCCGTCACACCGGCGATCCACGCTGCGCCAGCGCTATCAGGCCCCGGTCGACGCCGAGATGCGAGGCCCGTCTTNGAGCATCCGTCCGCGATGCACGGTCGATGAATCAGGGTGGTGAACGGCGGTCCGGTACATCCACGGGCGGACGTGGAATCGGGAAGTCCGGGGCCTCGAAGGTCCGGGTGGGTCGGACCGTGATCTCGGCCGGGATTCCAGCCTGCTCCCCGGTCTCGAGGAACTTCGCCAGTTGCGCGATGAAGGCCGGATGCTGCCGCTTCGTGGCGGTGGTCATCGTGCCGTGACCGGCTTGATGGACCACGACCTGACGACCGCTCGGAAAGTACGGGGCGATCTCGTGCATGTTCTCGACCGGTGTCTTGACGTCCCAGTCTCCATTGACGAAGACCACCGGGATCTCGCACCGCACCGGGGTGCGGAATTCATCGCCGACGTCGGGACTCGGCCAGCGGTCGGCGGTCGCCATCAGGGGGGCGAAGTTCGATCGCGATACGTAGCGGACCGCCGGATCGTTCCAGAGTCGTTCCCGCCGATCGGGCGTCGTGCCCAGGCTCGAATCGATGAGCGGTTGGATGAGGGTCCTCGGCACGACCCGCAGGCGGCGGGGCTCGTCCCATTCCTCGAGGTGCCCGTGGTAGAGCTCGAGGATCGCGGTCGGGTCGTTCCACGGGAAGTCGTCGGGACCGAGGATTCTCACCGGGTCCGGACTCCCTTCGGCGAACACGGGGATGCGTCCGGCCGCCAGTCGAGCGACCACCGTCTCCGCCGCTTCGGTCATCCCGCCGTCCGGTAGATACCGATCGAACCGCTCGTCCTCATCGACTGTGCTCCACATCCTGCGCACCGCGTTGAGGACGTGCGACGGCATGTCGTAGGCGTTGTTCAGCGGCTCCACCCCCGTCAACAGCGCCCGTTCGACGATGCCCGGATGCTTCCGCATGATTCCCAGGCTCCACTGGCTCCCGAAGCTCTGGCCGCAGAGGGCGATCGTTTCATAGCCGAGGGCGAGACGCAGTTCGTCGACGTCCTCGATGCACTCGAGCACCGAGTACCCGCGCAGATCGACCTCGGTCTCCGCGTAGCGGTCGACGACCTCCTGAGTGAATCGCGTGAATTCCCCGACGCGGTCGGCGAGGTCCGCGTCCGGTGCGGTGGGTTGCGGCGTGAATTCCCGATCCTTCAGCATGGAACCGAGTTCGCTGAAGCCGCGCTGGTCGACGAAGACAAGGTCACACCGGCCGAGCAGCTCCCGGGCGAGGAGTGGACCGCCGCGTCGTGCGAGGACTCGCGACACATCGTCGAGGTAGCTGCTCCCGGGCCCGCCCGGGAGGAAGAAGACCGGGGGCGAGCCGGGGTCCGCGGCGGGAATGCGGCAGAATCCGATTCCAATCGTCCGGCTGTCGGGATCCCCTCGATTCTCTGGAACGTGGAAGGTCCCCATCTGGTAATCGGCGATCGCTCCGGATTCCGTCTCGTACGTTCGGGACTCGACGACGATCTCCCCGGGGCGAGGGGGATCCTGTGCGACGGAGACGGCGGAAAGGGCCAGCAGCGGGAGTGCGATCATGAAATCGATACGGCGATGCATGCTGGCGGAATCCTCCTCATCGGTCTCTTTTCGAGGTCACTCGAGGAGCGAAGGTATCCGAAACGAAGGCCGTGCACGTCCCGTTCGGGGTGATGATCGTGGATGCCCGGTCTCGGTCGTCCCCGGCCGGCGGAACGCGAGCAACGGATTCCGGTCGACGACGAACGTCCGTTCAATCCTGCTCGGTCTCGACCACCCAGTCCGCCCAGCCCTCGCCCATCCGGACGATGCCCGCGGTGTCGATCACCAGTTGCTTCGGTTGCGGGGGAAGATCGGTCACGAGGCGGTGATGGGTGTGCGGATCCCCGGCCGCCAGCGCAACCATGTCGGCGACCACGTCGACCGAGTTCACCTGTTCGTGGTCGGTCGGCGGCTGCTGGCTGATGAACCACGGCAGTGCCGGCGCGCCGAGATCCTCGCGCAGGGTCGAGATCGTCGTCCCGAGCCGCTTCGCCGCTTCCTTCCGGAAGGGATGGAAGGACATGTCGTTCTCACCGACGTGGTAGATCACGCCCGCGAGCCGTGGTCGGGCGCCTGATTCGCGGATCGCGTCCATCGACAAGCGCACGAAATCTCGAAAGGCCGGATAGAGATTGCGTTCCTTCGCGACGCTGCCTTCGGGGGTCCAGTCGATGATCTGCGAGCCGCTGTGGGTGAACTTCGCGATCGCGATCGGGCTGCGACGATCGAGTCTTCTCAGGCGGGCGCCGAAGGAGACTTCCGGCCCGAAGGTGTCGTAGAGCCCCGCGGGCGCGAGCGGCTCCCACTCGGTGGAGGCATGGACGCCGCCGCCGGTGGAGTAGCGGTAGGGGATCCGTTGCGGTTTCGCGAGGGCCTTGCCACCTTCGATCGAGGCGAGCTCCTGGACGAAGGCGCGTTCTCCCTCCATGTTGCGATGTCCGGCGAGGATCCACAGATCGACTTCCCTGGTCCTTGAGTAGGGCCACCGTTTCATCGAGGCTCGCGGCGCTGGTTCCACGCCCCGGTTCGAAAGATACGCGGCCGCGTGGTTCGCCCCGTGTTCGAGCTGGCCGAGCGTACCGTAGTGGTAGTGGAGGCCGACCCCGCCGCCGATCTCGACGCCGACATGCGAGGTCGGGACGTACTCCGCGAGCGGGTCCGCCGCCGTCGTCGCGCGTTGTCCGCGGGCGATGTCGGCCATTCGGGGCCGAAGGTCCATGCCCCAGATCGTCTTGGTGCAGAGTTCCCCGACGTAGAACCGGAGGTTCGGCGCTTCGAGATCGGTCCGCACCCGCGTCAGGAATCCGGCGAGGTTCTCACCGTAGTTCCGGAGGTAGGACTCCTCGAACATGTCGTTCTCGCCCTGGTGCCAGAAGAACCCTTCGAGTACGGGATCGAAGCCCTGTTCTTCAAGGTCGGCCATCGCGGCTCGCACGGTCTCGAGCAACAACGGATACATCTTGAAGCCCGAGGGGTTCTCCGGATTCCAGTCGCCGCCGAGATGGGTTCCGCCCGCCGCGACCTTCACGATCGCGATGTCGCCCTTCGTGGCTTCGGTCACGTCGCGGGCGAAGACGAGCTCCGGTCCGACCATGCCGCGAACGGGTTGCAACGGCACCCACCCCTTCGAGTCGGCCTTGTCCTCACGACCGATCACGTGCCAGAAGCGGACGTCGTTTCGCGGTGCCGTGACCCCCCGGAACGGCGGGAACCGATCCACGTCGGCCACCTTCGAATCGGCGCCCTCCATGTTCGACTGGCCCGCGAAGACGAAGACCCGGATCTCCTCGCCGGCGTGCGCCATCGAAGTCACGAGCATCGAGAGGACGAGGACGCAC
>NYSY01000067.1 GCA_002683215.1 Planctomycetaceae bacterium | reverse complement strand
GTCTCGTCTGGTGAGCGTGGACGAGCATGCCCTGCCAGTAGCTGATGAGGAAGGTGAGGAACGGCATCGGCACCATGAGCCAGGTCGCGAGCCGCGCCATCGACATGCCGTCCTCCGGAATGCGCTCGAGGTCGACGTACCAGAGTTCGCCCAGCGGGGTCGCTGCGACCAACCCGACGAGCAACGAGATGCCAAGGCCGAAGATCAGCATGAACCGTTTCAGTGCGCGGGGTCCTTCGGGATCACCGGCGTGCCGGATCACCACCTCGTTGAACGCCATGCCGCTCGAGCGGGAGAAGAATCCCAGTCCCGTCACCGCGGACCAGATGGCCAGGGAGGTGAGCGCTTCCGGCATCCGGTTCATGCCCGCGCTGCAGATCGGATACGAGGCGAGCGAGAGGACCGACGTCAAGGCGAGCGGGAAGTAGAAGCTGATCGTGGTTCCGAGATCGAGCGATCGCTCGGACACCGCATCCCGCATCGGACCTCGTTCGACCTCCAGCACGCACCANCNGGCGTAGATCGCCTCCGCCACCACGCCGGACGAGATCGCGAANCCCGCCACCGCCGCGGAGTNTTCGGTNCCGATCGCGAGACCGATCATCAGCGGGATCAACACCGCCACGAGTCGAATGATCGTGCCGATGCCGACCTTNCGCTGGCGGCCGTACCGGATGAGCACGCCCTGGTGAAAGCGTCGTTCCGCCACCGCGATGGTGAACGGCAGCATGAATTGGAAGCCCAGCCGGGCGGGTTCGACGACCGCTTCCGGCGTGTCCAGCAACGGAACGACGACGAGGTCGAAGAGCGGGGTGAATGCGATCAGACCGTGCACCCCGGTCAACGCGAGGCCGAGCCNCCTCGAAAATCGTTGGAGGTATCGATAGTTCTCCGGTGAGTCGCACAGCCTGGTGCTGGCGGCGAGGAGCATGATCACCGGGGCTTCGATCGCGAGGCTGATCGGGAAGAACACGCCTCCGTACGCCGCGAGTTGCACGGTCTCGTCGGGAAGTCGTCCCATGACCGCGGTCACCAGCGGCATCTCGATGCCCATCAGCAGCCAGCTGGCGGCGAGCGGCCACCAGGTCGCCATCACGATTCGGAGCGTCAGGGTGCGCTCCGTCGCGGGAGAAGATGGCAGGCGGCCTGACGACAAGCGAGGGTGCTCGAGAGTGACTGGAAATCCCCCATCCTAGGTCCACCAGCGTGCTTCGCCGTCATTCGGAGCGGGATTCGAGAGTTTCTCACGGAATCGTGTCACAGGGTGTGGGACGACCGCTACGGGTTCATGGTTCGACACATTCAACCTCATCACCTGATCACGGAAGGAACCCGCCATGAACACCACGACCACCAACAAGATCGCTCTCGCCACCCTGGTCGTCCTCGCGACCGTCACCACCGCCCGGGCCGAGCAGGACTCCCGAAAGAACTCCAACGGCGTCCGAACGGGTGAAACGATCCGGGATGCCGGCACCTACTCGCCCGGCAAGGTGACGCCTCGGAACCGGCCGACGGTGGGCACCAACCCCGACGCCAGCCACCCGGCACTGGTCTCCGACGGTTCGAAGAAGAAGGGTTCGAAGGGCCGCAACGCGAATCCACTTCCGCCCGTCGGGACGCAGTCCTCCGCGAGCCAGAAGGAGCCGATGCCCGAACCCTTCCTCTGCACCGATCGGTGCGGGTACGTGGAGCTTCCGGGAATCCTGTACGACCCGATGGACATGAACCTCGACGGCGCAGTCGACGGAACCGATCTCCTCTGGCTCTTCAAGTCCTTCGGCACCGAACAGGCGGATCTCAACGAGGATGGCATCACCGACGGACTCGATGCGGGACTCATGCTGGTCCGGCTCGCGAACCAGGTCCAGATCGAGGACTGATCCGAATCCTTCCTTCTCTTCCGGTGGACCNCCGCGGCGCTTGCGTCGCGGGGGTTCTTCGATCAATCGGTCCGCGGTGGGAGCGTGAACGGCGTGTCGCGACGATCGACGAGCCCGACCAGGACCCCGGCGGTGAGGCAGGCGAGAATTCCCACGGCGGCGTAGGCGAGCCCGCTGACCTGAGTGAATNCGCCCACCGCCCAGACCGAGGTTGCGCCCGCGACGAGGCCCGACCAGCCGGCGACGGCGCCGGCGCGACGGGTCAGNGCACCCAGCAGGAACACGCCCGCCACACCGGATCCGAAGAGTCCGAGCACCTTGAACCAGACGTCGAGCAGGCTGGGATCGTTGACGCGCTGCATCAGCANCGCCGCACCCGTTCCGATCACCCCGATCCCGATCGTCGCGAAACGGGCGATCCGAAGACAGCGATGGTCGTCGGCATCCGGACGGAACCGGCGATACCAGTCGGTCGTGAACGCGGTCGCGACCGAGTTCATGGCGGAGTCGAGGCTGCTCATCGCCGCGGCGAACAGCGCCGCCACCACGAGTCCCGAGATACCGGGCGGAAGTTGATCGATCACGAACATCGGCAGGATCTGGTCGAGCTTCGCGGTGGGCTTCAGGAGCTCCGGATTCGAACGNTAGAAGCTCCAGAGCGCGGTTCCGAGTCCGAAGAAGATCAGCGACGCCGGGATGGCGAGTACCGCGCCACCGATGATCGCCCGCTTCGCCTCGCGTTCGTCCCGCACCGTGAGATACCGCTGCACCACCGACTGGTCGCTGGCGTAGGGGATCAGGTTGCCGAAGATCGCCCCGAGCACGATCACCAGCAGTGACGGACGGGTCAGATCCCAGGAGGGGTCGACCAGTCGCAATTTTCCAGCCTCGCCCGCGTCGGCGAGCATGCCGGTGAAGCCGCCGTCGGTGCCGTTCAGCAGGATCATCAACGCCCACATCGCACCGCCGAGCAGGATCACCGCCTGCAGGACGTCCGACCAGATCACCGCCTCCACGCCGCCGAGGACGGTGTAGGCGATGCAGATTCCGCCCATCAGCAGGATGCACCAGGTCACGTCGAGGCCGGTGATCGCGGTGAGCGCNAGGGCTGGAAGCAGGGTGACCACCGCGACGCGACCCACCTGAAAGAGCATGTAGAGCGCGCTCGCCGCGAGCCTCAGCGACCAGTGGAATCGTCNTTCGAGGTATTCGTACGCGGTGACGACGTCGAGTCGCCGGAAGTAGGGGACCAGCAGGAACGCCGCGAACGGCGCCACCGCGAGGATCCCGAGATTCTGCAGGAAGTAGATCCAGTCCGTGCTCCAGCTCTTCGCGGGGATCGCCATGAAGGTGATCGCGCTCAACGACGTCGCGAAGATCGAGATGCCCGCGGCCCACCAGGGAATGCGACGCCCCGCGAGAAAATAATCCTTGGTGCCTTCTTCGCGTTTCGAGAAGTGGACGCCCATCCAGACCAGGACCACTCCGTATCCGACGATCGCGATCCAGTCGATCGCAGCGAGCGGCTGGACCGGAACCACCGCCCGGACGAACGTGAGGTGCGGCGTCCGCTTGCGGGGTCGGATTTCGCCGCTGGCCAGCAGCACGCCACCGTCGAGGGCCGTCCCGGTTCCGGTGATCGGAATCGTCGCGGCGGTGACCGGTGGTTGCCGATCGGTCGCTCGATCACCGGGAAACCGACCCCGGACGGTCCAGCGATCGGTGATCGGGTGGTACACGAGGACGTCGTCGGGAAATCCCGGATGATCGTCTTCAAGACTCGAAATCCGGTCGAGGAGGGAACCATCGTCACCCCCCACGATCGCAAGCAGGTCGAAGCCCACCGGGATCGCCGGGCCGGCGGCGGCGGCGGCTGGACGGGGAAGATCGGTGAGGACCCGCCATGAGTTCGACTCCGAACGCGGATCGAAGGCGAGTGCTTCCGTCAGATAAGGCGAGACGCGCTCGTATCCACCGTCACCATCGGATTCGAGTGCGACGCCCGAGAAGAGGAACACCTCGCCCTGATGGGTCGCGGCGACCGGGAGAATGCGTCCGCCGCTCGGAATCGCGGACCGGGTGCGCCAGATCGGATCTTCGGTCGACGAATTCAGGGCCGAAAGATCGAGCGTGAAGACCGCATCGCTCGCCGGTCCGCCCGGCACCGCCTGGCCCCCCATCACCACGACGACGTCACCGACGAGCACGCCGGCCGCGTACGCGAGGGGCGTCGGCAGGTCCGGAAGCGGGGAACGCACGAGACCGCCGTCGACGATCGCGAGCAGGAACGCATCGTCCAGATGTTCACGCCCGTCGGCGCCGCCGATCGAGATCACCCCACGCGTCGGATGGGTCAGTGAGACGCCGTAGGCGATCGCCCGGGGGAGTCGCTCCGGAAGCGTGGTCCACGCGGGGGATTCCGCCGAAAGGTCGAGCACCGACACGGTGTCGTGCCAGACCTTCGTGGTCTCCCATCTCGGTTCGTCCGGGAAGTTCGCCCCGCCGGCGATGATGATCGTCGCACCGCTTCGACCGGCGATCGCCCCAGCGAGACCTTCGCCATCGGGGAGCGGCGGCGTGGAATCGAAATCGACGTCGAGGACCGCGGCGGCGACGACCTCTTCGGCCGCGGCTTTCGATCCTCCGCACGCGATGACCACGACGGTGAGGAAGAGGAGACGCAGGATCGACCCGGGGGCTTCGATGATGCGGTGACGGCGACTCGATGGCGTGTTCATCGTTCACCATGCTAACCCGGCCGTGATCACGGTACGCTGCCCGCATGAAGGCCACCGTCGATTCGAACGCGATCGCCCAGATTCATGCGATGCGTGGCCCCATCGCCGCGGTCCACACGCCGTTCGACGCGTCCGGACGGTTCGACCCCGGGGTCGTTCCCGCCTATGCCGAACATCTTCGGTCCGCCGGCATCGCGGCGGTGTACGTCTGCGGGTCGACCGGCGAGTCGCTGTCGCTCACCACGGCGGAGCGGCGATCGATCCTGGAGACGTGGGCGGAGACCGCGGCCGGATCGATCCGAATCATCGCTCACGTCGGCTCGAACGCCCTGCCGGAGTCGGAGGAACTCGCGCGACACGCCCACGCGGTCGGCGTCGATGCGATCTCGGCGATGAACCCCACCTTCGGACGGGCCCGGGACGTCGAGGGACTCGTCGATCACCACGCCCGGATCGCGGCGGCGGGGGAGGGCCGGCCCTACCTCGTCTACGAGATCGCGGCGTTCGGTGGCGTGTCGTTCCCCGCTTCCGAGGTGATCGAGTGCGCGGTGTCGAGGATTCCCGGCCTCGCCGGCCTGAAGTTCACCAGCAACGATCCCATCCAGCTGCAGCTGGCGGTCGCCCTCGCCGAGACGCACGGACTTCGAATCTTCTTCGGTGCCGACGAGAACCTGCTCGCGGGTCTCGTCGCGGGCTGCAGCGCCGCGATCGGCAGCACCTACGGATACGCCGCCGAGCCGGCCCATGCGGTCTTCCGTGCGTTCGCCGAGCGCGACCTGCGGGCCGCCCGGATCGCCCAGCGTCGGATCGCACGGTTGGTGGTGCCGTTGCATCGCCACGGCGTACTTCGCACCGGACGGGCGCTCCTGGAGACGGTCGGCGTTCCGATCGGGGCGCCGCGTTCGCCGGAGAAGCGACTCGAGCCGGAAGCACTCGCAGCGGTGCTCGAGGAGATCAAGTCGCTGGACATTCCGGGACTGGTCCCGGGGTCGGACCTCCCGGAGGGCCGGCCATGATGAACGGCGACGTCGCGCTCGCCAGACTCGTCGACGAGGTCCTGCCGTTCTGGATCGACCGGGGCGTCGATTCGACGCACGGAGGCCTGATGACCTGTCTCGATCGGGACGGGTCGGTGCTCGACGACGACAAGGGCGTCTGGCAGCAGTTTCGGTTCGCGTGGTTGCTCGCCCGGGCGATGCGGACCATCGAGCCGCGTCCGGCCTGGCGCACCGCGCTTGACGCGGTGTTCGATTTCGGACGACGACATGCGGCGGACGAGGACGGTCGGATGTTCTTCCATCTGGATCGCGCCGGGTGCCCGATCCGCAAGCGACGCTACGCCTACTCCGAGTGCTTCGCGGCGATGGCGATGGCGGAGGTCGCCGCCCTCGATCGTGATGCCGCACTCGCTCGCGACGCGGAGGCGATGTTTCGACTCGCCCGCCGGGTCATGACCGAGCCGGGCATGATGACGGCCAAGACGATGAATCGGCCGGCCAAGCCCTTCGGGCACCCGATGATCTCGCTGGGCGTGTCGCAGGTGTTCCGTGATTCGGTCGGAGGGGCGTTCGCGGACGAGGTCGCGATCGCGACGGTCGACGAGATTCGCACGGACTTTCTCAAGCCGGAACGGCAGGCGGTGATGGAAGTCGTCGCGCCGGACGGATCGGTGATCGATCATCTCGAGTCACGTCAACTGAACCCCGGGCATGCGATGGAAGGTGCGTGGTTCATGCTGGAAGAGGGGCGACGTCGCGAAGACTCGGACATGGTCGACGCCGGAATCGACATGCTCGACTGGTCGTGGGATCGAGGCTGGGATCGGAAGCACGGAGGGATCCTCGCCTTCGTCGACCTCGCGGGCGGACCACCGGCGGCGATCGAACACGAGATGAAGTACTGGTGGCCGCACTGCGAGGCGATCCTCGCCTGTCGGATGGCGCACCAGGCGACCGGGGATCCGCGGTATCGAGACCGCGAGTACGCGGCGACGACCTGGGCGCTGGATCATTTCGACGACCCCGACCATCCGGAGTGGTTCGGATACCTCCGGCGGGACGGATCCATCGCGTCGCGGGTGAAGGGGAATCTCTGGAAGGGCCCGTTTCATCTCCCCCGCATGCTGCTGACGATCGCGATGTCGGAGGGCGCCGTCGAACGACCGGTGGTGGTTCCCGGGCTGCTCGACGGGTGAGTCGACGGACGGCCTCGGAGCATGCGACCATGTCGGCGGGACGGACCGGGATTCGGATCGCCGTGTGGCGACCGATCGTTCGAAGCGGAGGATTCCATGGCGACCGATGCACCCTGGCGGCTCGACGAAACCACGCTCGGCGATCTGGTCGATCGTGCCGAAGGCCCCGATGACCCCGGTTTCGAGGTCGCGGTGATTCCCTTCGGCTGCACCGAGCCGCACAACCTGCACCTGCCCTACGGGACCGACACCTTCGAGTCGCTCGAGATCGGTGACCGGATCTGCGGCGCCGCGTGGCGGGCGGGGGCGAAGGTCGCCCTCCTGCCGCCGATTCCCTACGGCACCACCACCAACCAGTCCGGTACCCGACTGACGCTCAACCTGATGCCGACCACGATCCTTGCGATCCTCCGGGATCTGCTCGGTTCACTCGCTCGACACGGGATTCGCAAGGTCGTGATTCTCAACAGCCACGGTGGAAACGACTTCAAGTGGATGCTTCGCGAACTTCACGAGGCGTTCGAGCCGGATGTGAAACTGTTTCTCGTGGACTGGTTTCGCGCCCTCGGCGACGTGACATCGGCGATCTTCGAGCATCCCGAAGACCATGCCGGCGAGATGGAGACGTCGATCCTGCTCGCGACGCGACCCCAGCTCGTCGCCCGCGATCCCGATGGTGAACTCGCGGCGGACGAAGGCGCGGTGAAATCGACCAGGTTCGAGGCCGTCGAAGAGGGTTGGGTGGCGATCACCCGCCCTTGGCATCTGCTCACCACCAACACCGGTGCGGGGGATCCACACCTCGCGACGGCGGAGAAGGGCGATCTCCTGCTCGAGGCGATTGAAGCGAGATACGGCCGGTTCCTCGCGGAACTTGCGGCGAGTCCGCTCGACGAGGTCTTCCCATTCTGAAACCGCGATCCGCGCAAGACGGCACCGCTCGTGCCGGATGAACCGGACGGGCGGTGCGTCGGGGGTGGATCGTCGCTCGACCGGGTCGAGCGTCCTGAAAGAACGATCAGGCGTCGAAGGTGTCTTCGCCGAGGGAGATCGCCTCGAAGGATTCGATTTCAAGTCGGAAGGGGCCGGCCTTCTTGTCGTAGATGTAGATCTGGAGGCCGGAGATGTCTTCGGGGGAGACGCGTCCGTTCAGACGCTGCCCCATGAACTGTCGGTCCAGGTCCTTGATCGGCATGATCACTTCGGTCCAGGTGTCCCTGGTGGTCGGGAAGGTCTGCCAGTAGCCGCCTGCACGCTGGTTGCCGCCGGTGGACACGCCGAGCTTGTAGTCGCGACCGTCGCCCTTGACGATGAGCCGGATCGCATCGGCGCCCGCGAAGAGGCCATCACGGGTTCGGGCCCGCATCGACGAGAAGCCGCCGTTGTTCTCAAGGGAGGTGGCGCCTTCGAAGACGACCACGCCGTCCTTGGCCGCGATCTTGCCGGTGGAACGGCCGCCCATCACGCCGTCGAGGACGGTCTGCCACCGGGAGGCTTCCGACGCGTCGTCGAACGAGAAGACGGTCGTTCCACGGGGTGCGAACCCGCCTCGGCCCGCGGGCTTCGCCTTGGCGCTGGTGGGCTGCATGGTCATGCTGTCGGTGAACAGGCTGTCGATGATTCGGCGATAGGCCCAGGCGCGATCTCGGCTGGTCGGTTCGCCGGCGATCTCCTTGAGCCGCGAGGCGAGGTTCGCCCGGCCCTTCTCGTCAAGGCCGAAGTCGCCCGAAAGAGAAACGGCGTCGAGGGCGGTCGCGTAGATCTCGGCGCAGGCGTCGATGTTCCCATCGTTGTAGAGGGGGGCGCCACGTGAGACCGCGATCTCGAGAAGGGTCTCCATGGGTGAGACCTGACGGGCGGGTACCAGGACCCGGTCGATGAGGTGGACGATGCCGTTGGTGGCGGAGACGTCCGCGGTCTCGACGACCGCTTCCTCGACGAAAAGTCGACCGCGGGCCGCGGCGAGGGGCAGCGTGGTTCCCGCGAGGGTTTCGATGCTTTCGCGTTCGACGAGGTCGCGGGCCTCGAAGCGGCCGGGGATCACGTGGTTCTTGAGGATGCGAACGAGGGTCGGACGCCCGGCATCGGTCAGCAGACCGGAGAGCGTCTCTTCGCCGAGGCGTGCGAACGCCGCGTCCGTGGGGGCGAAGACGGTCAGGGGTCCGGGACCAGAGAGTGCCTCGGCGAGGCCGGCGGCCTGCACCGCGGCGACGAGGGTGTCGAGACGGCCGCTGGCGACCGCGGTTTCCGGGATGTTCCCGACATCGGCGGTGGCCGTTGCTGAGACGAAGACGCCGGAGATCGCAGCGGCGGTACCGGCGAGGGCGGCGGTCCAGCGGCGAGAGTTGTTCGATCGATTCGGGGTCATGGTCCCGTTCCTTTGCAAAGAGTTGAGGGCGCGAGAAATCTCCGACGAAAATGTCTTCGTCGGAGATCCGTCTTCCGATTCAAACCAGTTCAAGGTCGCCTGCAGACCGCTTTCTGGGTCGTGGAGGCGGATTTGAGCCCGGATCACGCCGTCATCAGTCCGCTCGGAGGGCCTCTTTCGGCCAGATCGCGATCAAGATGTCCCGTCCCGATCGGTAGGCGGGCCTGGGAAGTCCGGCCGCGTCGACGGTCGCTTCGAGCCAGGCCTGCTGCTCCTCCGGGCGGTCGGTGAGCACCAGCACCGGGTGGTCCATGGTCGCGGTTCCGAGCACCCCGAGGAGCTCGCCCTCGACCACGTGCCATTCCGCATGTTCCTCGAAGTTCTCGACGCCCCAGGTGAGTTCCCCGGGGCTCCCGAGCAGACGGATCTCCGCATCCGGCCAGGCCCAGCCGGCGCCGTGGATGGTCGACGCCTTCGCCAGCACCACGCTCCGGGATGCGATCGGCGCCATCGTGTCGAGCCAGGCGACGGGCGCCTTGGAGATCTTCATCCATCCGGTGGGAAGGCAGGCGGGGGCCACGGCGAACACCAGCGCCGGTCCGAGGCAGCCCAGCAGGACCCGTTCGGCGGGATCGACGGTGCGTTGGGACAGCCGATCGAAGAGTCCCCACACCAGGAGCGCGGTGGCAAGGATCGCCATTCGCCATTCCGCGCCGTCCTCCCACGCGCTTCCGATCGAAGGATCGATGGGCATGAACGGCGTCAGCAGGAGGAGGATCCCGCCGAGCGGGATCAGAAGCCAATCGCCATGGGTGCGCTTGCCGGGTGCACCCTTGAAGTAGGTGACCAGGCCCACGGCCAGCAGCATCGCCGCCGGCGCGAACGACGGCAGGATGTACGTCGCGAGCTTTCCCGATGAGATCGAGAAGAACACGATCGGGATCACCGCCCAGCACAGCAGCAGTCGTGTCTCCGGTGAACCGCCGAACCGCCGAAATCCGCCGATCGCGAAGGGGAGCGTCAGACACCAGGGAAACAGACCGCCCAGGAAGATCGGCACGAAATACCACCATGGTTCCGGATGCTGGGCACGGGCCCCGCCCGTGAAACGGTTGATGTGTTCGACCCAGAAGAAGTAGTGCCAGTACTCGGGGGCGGCGAGATGCACCGCGATTCCCCAGGGAAGGACGGTGGCGATCGCCACGATGCCGGGAACCCAGGGAAGGGTGAAGAGCCCCTTCCAGTCGCGCTCCCACGCCAACCAGGGCGCGAGGACGATTCCGGGAATCGCGATCGCGAGAAAGCCCTTGGTCAGAAAAGCGAGTCCGCAGGCGAGACCCGAGGCGAAGAGCCAGCCGAACCGAATCGGACCGGTGGCCCGCCAGGCGAGGAAGAAGAGGGTGATCGTGGCGGTGACCAGGGCGGCGAAGGGGGCGTCGAGAATCGCGGCGGTTCCGAGGATCGCGACCTCGAGCGAGGTCATGAAGACCATCGCCGCGATCGCGGCGATGTCCCAGCGCGCCGTCCACCGTCGGACGAAGAGCAGCACCATGCCCGCGGCGAGTCCGGTCGACAAAGCCGCCGGGAGTCGGATCGCGAAGGAGTTCTCACCGAATCCGAGGAACGCGGCGGCGGTCATCCAGTAGCCGAGCACCGGCTTCTCGAAGTACCGCACGCCCATGAGATGTGGAACGATCCACTCACCCGTCTCGATCATCTCGGCGGGAATCACGCCGTACCGCCCTTCGTCCGGCATCACCAGCGGTCGGAGTCCCAACGGCACGATGAAGATGCCGACGAACACCACCACCGTCATCAGCAGCGCGAGTCGATCGAGTCGGGGCGATCGTGGAAGTTCGAGCATGCCGTGCATCATCCCAGAACGACTTCGTCTCGGACGGCGAGCCAGCCGTCCCGGCCGGAAACCGTTCCGCGTTCGAGCCGGCCCGGGGGCGGATCTTCGGGAAGCAGCTCACCGAGCGGGCAGGCCCGGCCGCCTTCCGCGTCGAGCCGATCGAGGAAGTCTTCGAACAACGGAGCCTTGCGTCCGCCCTCCGACTCGGCGTGGATGGTGAGCACGTCGAAGTCGTCTCGGCTCATGGAGGCGAGCAGGTGCGCGTTGAAGTTCGATTCGTCGATGCCCGCGCGCCCCACCGCTTCGTCCCAGGTGGGGAGGTTGACGGGGATCTGGGGTGGCCCATGCGGGGGCTGGAACGCGCCGCGGCCCCGGCAGTCGCTCGCAAACCGGTATCCAAGACCCTCCCGGAGCGCGAGCAGTTCGGGCGTGCATCGCCACCCGGGGGCCGCGGTGCAGGTGGGGAGGACGCCGGCGCTCTCGCCGATCGCGTCGTGCGCACGCTGGATCTCGTTCCGGACCACCGCGGGGGGAAGTCGGTGGGCCGCGACCTGCCAGCGATGGTGGTCCCAGGCGTGCATGCCGATCTCGTGGCCCGCTTCGGCGACCGCTCGAAGGCGATCTCCGAGAGAACGGTGGATGACCGGGCCCGGCCAGAGCGTCCCCCGGAGCAGGATGTCCCAGCCGTAGATGCCGGCGGCATCGGAACGAAGCATCTTCCACAGAAAGGAGGGCCGCACCAGACGACGCAGGTGTCGTCCCATGTTGTCCGGTCCCACCGTCAGGAAGAACGTCGCTCGGATGTCCCGTTCGTCGAGGATCCGCAGCAGCTCCGGCACGCCGTCGCGGGTTCCGCGGTACGTATCGACGTCGATGCGAAGGCCGAGCCTCATGCGGTGATGACGGCGGTCCGGCGCGCCGGATCGGCCTCGATGCCCATCGCATGGACGTGGTCGTCGATGAACCAGTCCACGGTTCGGTCGACCGATTCCCGGGTGGAGATCGACGGCGTCCAGTCGAGAATCCGTTTCGCGTTCCGGATCGAAGGTCGCCGGTGCTGCACGTCCTGGTAGCCCTTGCCGTAGTACCGACCGCTCTCGACCACGCGATACCCCGCGAAGGGCGGGAATCGGTGTCGCATCGGATGGGCGTCGAACCGCTCGACGATCATTTCCGCGAGCTCGCGGATGCTCGCCTCGTTCTCGGGATTTCCGATGTTCACGATCTTGCCCGAACTCCGACCCTTGCGATCGTCGATCATCCTGAAGAGGCAGTCGATGCCTTCGGTGACGTCGGTGAAGCACCGCTTCTGCTCGCCGCCGTCGACGAGCTGGATCGGCGTGCCTTCGACGAGGTTGAGGATGAGCTGGGTGATCGCCCGGGAGGAGCCGACCCGAGCGGAGTCGAGGGTGTCGAGTCGGGGGCCGATCCAGTTGAACGGTCGGAACAGCGTGAAGTCGAGACCATCCTTCGCGCCGTACGCCCAGATCACCCGGTCCAGCAGCTGCTTCGAGCAGGAATAGATCCAACGCTGCTTGTTGATGGGGCCGAGCACCAGGCTCGACCGATCCTCGTCGAAGGACTCGTCGGCGCACATCCCGTAGACCTCGCTGGTCGAGGGGAAGATGATTCGTCGGCCGTACTTGACGCAGTCCCGGACGATCCGCAGGTTCTGTTCGAAGTCCAGTTCGAAGACCCGAAGCGGATTTCGAACGTATTCGATCGGCGTCGCGATCGCCACGAGGGGCAGCACCACGTCGCACTTCCGGACGTGGTATTCGACCCATTCCCGATTGATCGAGATGTCGCCTTCCACGAAGTGGAAACCGTCGCGGTGGAGCAGGTGTTCCACATTGGTCGCCCGGAGGTCCATGCCGTAGACCTCGTACCCGGCGGCGAGCAGCTGCTCCGAGAGATGACTCCCGATGAAGCCGTTCACCCCGAGGATGAGCACCGAGCGAGGGCGTGCCATCGCGACCGGCGCGGCGCTTCCGAGTCGCATTCCGTCGACGAGGTTCATTTCCTCCGCCAGATGATCGCCGCCGCTCCACACGCCGTCCGTGGACTGGCCGGCATCGATTCGAAGCGTCCCCTTGCCGCAGGCGATGGTCAGCGGTGACGTGGTGAGGATGGTCCCGGCCGTCTCCCCCGGGTCGTCATTCATCGCGGTCGCGGACCAGATGCGGATCTCCCGCTCGCCGGCGTGCGTGAACGCGCCCGGCCAGGGATGGGTCACGGCTCGGATCAGGTTGCGGACGTCCTTCGCATCGGCCGCCCAGTCGATGAGCCCGTCCTCGGGCGATCGGCCGGGGTAGGTCGTGGCGTCACCGCCACTCTGGGGCGTGGCGGCGAAGGTGCCGTCGGCGATCGTCGGAAGGACCCGTTCGAGCATGGGGCCGGTCGCGGCGACGAGCTTCGTGGTGAGGGTGGCGGCGGTGTCCGTCTCCTCGATCGGGACCGGCACCTGTGCGACGATGTCGCCCGCGTCGGCGGCCTCGGTCATGTGATGAAGCGTGATGCCGGTTTCGGTCTCACCCTCGACCAGGACCCAGTTGATCGGCGCCCGGCCACGGAAACGAGGAAGCAGCGAGGCGTGGAGATTGAAGCAGCGATCGGGACAGAGGGCGAGGACATCGCGTCCGATCATCCGCCGGTAGTGGGCCGAAACGATCGCATCCGGTCCCAGCTCCCGGATCCGGTCGATCCACAGGGGGTGGTTCACGGATTCCGGTGCGTGCACCGGAATGCCGTGTTCCGAGGCGAGCCGGGCGACCGAACGGAACCAGTTTCCCTCGCTGGGATCGTCTCGATGGGTGAAGACCGCGAGGACCTCCGCATCCGAGGCGAGCAGGGCCTCGAGCGTTGCGGCGCCGATCTCGTGATATGCGAAGAGTACGACCTTCATAGGGAGATTCCCGTTTCGATGACGACGCCGTCGGGGCGAGGTTCGGGCATCGATCGCTCGAGTCCGGAATCGCCTTCGATTCGATCGATGAAGTAGCGGGGCCGACCGCGGACGTCGTGGTAGACGCGTCCGAGATACTCGCCGAGGAGGCCCATGCCGATGAATTGCGCGCCCACGAAGATGAAGAGAACGGCGAAGAGGGTGAACACCCCGTTCTCCGCCCATTCGGTGCCGAAGAGGAAGCGTCCCGCAAGCAGCAGCAGGCCGAAGCCGAATCCGCCGAGGGCGATCGCGACACCGGCCCACGAGAGCAGACGCAGGGGCGTGGTGGTCATGCTGGTCAGCAGGTCGAACTGGAGGTTCACCAGTTTCCACAAGCTGTACTTCGATTCGCCGGCGGCCCGCTCCGCGTGGGCGACCTCGATCTCCGTCGCCCGCTTGGCGAAGCTGTTGGCGAGCACCGGAATGAACGTGCTTCGTTCCCGGCACTGGAGGATCGCATTGACAACCGGGCGTCGGTAGGCCCGGAGCATGCAGCCGTAGTCGGTCATGCCCACGCCCGTCGACTTTCGCACCATCCAGTTGATGCAGGCGGAGGCCTTCCGCCGAAAGAACGAGTCCTGTCGGTTCCGGCGGATGGTTCCGACGACGTCGTTGCCCTCCTCGATCTTCTCGACCAGCCTCGGAATCTCCTCCGGTGGATTCTGGAGATCGGCGTCGAGCGTGATGACGATGTCGCCTCGGGCGTGGCTGAAGCCGCAGATGATCGCGGCATGTTGGCCGTAGTTCCGGTTGAGAACGATCGCTCGCAGGTGGCCGCCGTAGACCCGGGCCGCGGCCTCGAGCCGTTCGGTGGAGCCGTCACGACTCCCGTCGTCGACGAGGATGACCTCCCAGGGGTTGCGGAGCGCCTCGCAGGTCGACACCACCCGCTCCAGGAGCGCGTCGAGATTCTCGATCTCGTTGTAGACGGGGATGATGATCGAGACGGTGTCGATCATGCAGGAACGCCTCCGGTGGAGGGGACGATCGCGCGGATCGCCTCGGCGACCTCGTCGACGTCGTCGTCCCGCATCGCGGGGAAGAGCGGGAGCGAACAGATGCGTTCACTGTTCCACTCGGTGTTCGAGAGATCGACGGCCCGCCAACGATCGGCATGGTCGGTGAACCATCGCTGGCCGTGGGCGGCGCGGAAGTGGATGCCGGTGCCGATGTTCCGCGCCTTGAGCGCCGCCATGAAGCCTTCGCGATCGATTCCCGCCGCGTCGGGGTCGACCCGGACGATGAACAGGTGCCAGGCGTGTCGATCGGTCTCGGTGGAATCACCGAGTGGGAGGATGCCTGGTATCCCGGCGAGCCGTTCGCGGTATCGAAGGGCGAGATCGCGACGGCGATCGATGAAGTCGTCGAGTCGCTTGAACTGCGAGTGTCCGAGCACCGCGTTCATGTCGGGCAGGTTGTACTTGAACCCCGGTTCCAGCACCTCGGCCTGCGGGGATCGCCCCTGCTGCCCGCGTTCCCAGGCATCGACGCCGAGACCGTGGAATCGAAGCCGTCGCACGCGATCACCGAACTCGGCGTCGTCGGTCACGAGCACGCCGCCCTCGCCGCTGGTGATGTTCTTGATCGGGTGCAGACTGAAGATCGCGGTTCCGATGGATCCGACCTCCTCGCCGCCGCGTCGTCGGGTGCCGACCGCGTGGGCGGCGTCCTCGATCACGGGGATGCCTCGCCTCGCGGCGATCTTCCGGATCGCGGGAAGTTCCGCGGCGGCGCCGGCGTAGTCGACGGGAATGATCGCCCGGGTGCGTTCCGTGATCGCGGCTTCGATCGCCGGGGGGCTCGCCATGAGGGTGTCGCGATCCACGTCGACGAAGACCGGCGTCGCGCCGAGTCGGACGATCATGTTGATGGTCGAGACCCAGGTCATCGACGGGGTGACGATCTCGTCGCCGGGCTCGATGTCGAGGGCGAGCAGGGCGAGGTGCATCGCCCCGGTGGCGCTGGACGTCGCCACCGCCCGGTGGGTGCCGAGCCGTTCGAGGAAGGCGGCTTCGAGTTCGTTGCAACGGGCGCCGGTGGTGATCCACCCGCTTCGCAGGACCTCGGTCACCGCCGCGACATCCTCCTCGCTGATCGAGGGACGGGCGAATGGAAGGAAATCCTCACGCATCGTGGACGGCACTCCAATCACGCGATGCTAGCAGATCGGACTTCACAGCCCGGTTTTCACACGTCGACAGCAGTTGCTTCCGGCCTTCGATCCGGATGGATTCGAATGCCGCCTCGTGCCACCGGAACGGCACCGACGAGGCTCCACGCGAATTCGATCCCGCGATACAGCAGGAGCATGCCCACGACCTGGTTGACGGTGATTCCACGATCTCCGACGAGGAGCCCGATGGCGGCGAGTTCCATCACTCCGGCACCCTGCCACGTGATCGGAATCGCGGCCGCGAGGAAGATCAGGGGCATGGCGACGAGAATCACCGCGAATTCGATCGGGGCACCGAGCGATCGGGCGCAACACCCGGCGGCCAATGCGAGCATCGTCTGGACCAGCAGCGAGAGCAGGGCCGCCGAGGCCAGGGTTCCCGGGTGTCCGGCGTACGCGGTCGCGGCGTCGATCACGCGGCCCGGCATTCCTCGTCCCAGCCGATCGAGGCGATCGGGAATCCGGATCCATCCGCGGCCTGCGAGGACGAATGCGAAAGCGACGGCGGTCGCGAGCACGACCATCGTCCAGCCCGCCCAGCGATCGAGTTCGCTGCCGTTTCCGCCGGCGTCGGCCGCGAGTCCTGCGATGGCGGCGAGCAGGACGAGTCCGGTCAGTCCGGTGATCCGATCCACCACCACGCTCATGACGGCCTCGATGCGCCGACCGCTGCCGGCGGCGACACCCCACGCCTTCACCACGTCACCACCTTCGGTGCCGGGAAGCAGGAAGTTGCAGAAAGCGCCGGCCATCACGAGCCGAAGCGTCCGTGGCCAGGTCGCCTCGATGCCGCGACACCGCATGAGCGCCCACCATCTTGTCGTTTGCAGGGGGTAGATGAGACCGGCGATCGCGAGCCCGAGGAGAAGCCACGAGGGGTCGGCGTCCTCCAGCACCACGAAGATTCCGGGTCTGATCCACGCCGCGGGCATGCTCTCGGTGGTGCCGTCTTCGAAGCGGGCCTGCACCAGGCCGCCGTCCAGCGGGGTCGTCTCGAGCACGGCGAACTCGGTCGGTGCATCGACGATGCGCTGGTCGGGACCGGGCGACCCCGCGGGTATCACCGCCACGGTTCGCCAATCGACCAGCAGGGCGATGGCCGTCACACCGATGGCGACCAGAAGCAGTCGAGCCGCGATGAGCAGATGACGTCTCATGGATTCCGTGCGACCGATCGAGACGACGGAACGAGCATCACTCTGGCAGGAGCACGACGTCGGCGGGATCGATCGCGAGTTCGATCTTCTCCCCCTTCGAACGATCGGTTCGGGGGTGGAGTTCCAGAACCTTCAACATCGATTCGGTGGTGGTCGCGACCTCGAGCTGCGCCGTCTCGCCCAGGAACATCGAACGCCGAAGGGTGGTGGAGACGGGGTTCGAACCCTGGGTGGGTCTTCCCAGTCGGAAAGCCTCGGGTCGGAGCGACACCGAGATCTCGTCACCCACGCCCGCCTTCTCGAGGCGGTGGGCCGACCGCAGAGCGCCCAATGGCGTCTTGATGACCGTCGAATCGCCGTCGATCGACTCGATGGTTCCCGCCACGAAGTTGGTCTCGCCGAGGAAACTCGCGGTGAATCGGGAATTCGGTGCGTCGTAGAGCTTGCGGGGCGGACCTGCCTGCACGAGGAGTCCGTCCCGGAGCACGGCCATCTGGTCGGCGAGCGACAAGGCCTCTTCCTGATCGTGGGTCACGTAGATCGTCGTGATCTGTGCGTCGTCGACGATCCGACGGATCTCATGCCGCATCTCGAGGCGAAGCTTCGCGTCGAGATTCGAGAGCGGCTCGTCGAGCAGCAGCACGCTGGGCCGGAAGGCCAACGCTCTTGCGAGGGCGACCCGCTGTTGCTGTCCACCGGAGAGCTGCGTCGGCTTTCGATCCGCGTATCCGGTCATCTGGACCAGTTCGAGCGCTTCGCCCACGCGACGCTGAAGATCGGCGTTCGGGAGCTTCCGGACCCGAAGGCCGAACGCCACGTTTTCAAAGACCGAGAGATGCGGCCAGAGGGCGTAGCCCTGGAAGACCATCCCGGCATCCCGCTTCTCAGGCGGAAGCCGGGTGACATCACGATCCCCGAACCGGATCATGCCGGCGTTTGGTCGCTCGAATCCGGCGATCATGCGGAGCAGGGTGGTCTTGCCGCAGCCGGATGGTCCGAGCAGGAAGAAGAGCGAGCCCGCTTCGATCCACAGATCGACGCCGGCGACCGCGACGGTCGATCCGAACTTCTTCACGAGATTGACGATGGAGACACCGGTCATGAGTGCCGGGAGGGTACCGGACCCGTGGCCACGCCGCCGGTATCACGGCCGATGGACGGATTCGGGATTCCCTCTGGGACATCGGTGGATCGTGTTTCTTCCGACGATGTCCGTCGATCGGTCGATTATGCTCTGCAGCGGAATCAGCAACCTCGATGGATCACACCAGCCCTGCCATCCCCGTCGGAACCGAGACCCGCGAGGGCTCCGCCTTCGCGGAGTCCTCCATCGAGCAATTGCGGCGTCATCGATGTCGTCCGGAGCGAAATCTCGAGATCGGCGGAATGGTCGATCAATTCCGCCGTGAGGCCGGCCGGGCTCGTCGGGGCGCCGGTACCTTTCTCGACGCTTGGGAAGCCGTGGTTCCCTCGGAAATCGCCGCTGCGACCCGGGTGCGGGGGATTCGAGGTGGTGTCGCCCGCGTCGGCGTGCAGGATGCGGCGACCAGCTACGACCTCGATCAGCGGCTGCGCAACGGGCTGCTGGCGGAGTTGAGACTGGCTTTCCGGTCACCGTTGCGCCGGGTGAAGCTCGAAATCGACGGTTCCCTGACCCGGGATTGAGCCAGAGGCCTGGAATCGACGTTCCCGGTGACTCAGGCCCGCACTACCGGGCATCCTCTATATGAGCCCGCATCGCAGCGAGCGTCTCATCACTCACGTGGTGTTCCATCCCCTCTGCATCGCGTTCGGCAATGGAGGTCGCCACGCCGAGCTTCTGCAGGAAGGCCACCACGATCTCGTGGCGATCTCGGCTTGCGCGAGCCATCTCCCGTCCTGGGTCGCTGAGGCCGACCGGCCCGTAGGGGACTCGGGTCACCAGCCCCTCATCCGCAAGTCGATTGAGGATCCGGGTCACCGTGACGTGGCTCACCTGCATGCGGATCGCAAGATCCTTCACCCGACACGTTCCCAGCTCGATTTCGATGTCCTCGATCGCCTCGACATAGTCCTCGGCGGTCTCATCGGCGTGATCCCGCCGGGTCTTGGCGAAAGGATTGGGGCGGCTGTTCATCAGGAATCGGGCCCAGAATTGGTGGTCAACCGGCGTCGGACTGGGGAATGGGTTGATTGTCACCCCCGAACAGTGTAGTGTAGGCTACAGTGTAGCGTCAGCTACAAAATCCAGGCGTCAACCGCAGGCTTGGCTTGAACCTGCGTCGGCCGCCGGTTCATGAATCCAAGAATCCAAGAATCCAGGAGCCGTACGTGAAACCGTTCGCCATGATCAAACTCGCTTCGCTTGCCTTGGTGGTGGTGGTCCTTCAAGGCTGCAGTGATCCCGGCACGGAGATCGAACCTCAGACCGCCGCGGGTGATTCCGTGCCGGAGATCGGGATCGTGGCGACGACCGGAATGATCGGTGACCTCGTGCGTGGGGTGGTTGGTGATCGAGGCGAGGTGGCCGTCCTGATGGGGGAGGGGATCGATCCTCACCTCTTCACGCCCACCGCGTCCGACGTACGTCGCCTGTTGGCGGCGGATGTGGTTTTCCACAACGGGCTCATGCTGGAAGGTCGGATGGGCACGGTGCTTTCGAGTGCGGACGGACCACTCGCCCGCTCCATCGCGGTCACCGAGGTACTCCCGGAGGAGACGCTTCTTCATCCGCCCGACGCCGTCGGGCATGCTGATCCGCACGTCTGGATGGACGTGCTGGCGTGGTCGGAGACCATCGCACCGATCGTTCGCGGGCTCTGTGAGACCGATCCTGAAGGATGCGAGGTCTTCGAGGCGAACGGAATTCGCCTGCTCGAGGATCTTGCAGCGCTGGATCGCTACGCCCGTTCGGTGGTGGTGACGGTTCCCTCGAACCAACGGGTTCTGGTGACGGCCCACGACGCATTCGGCTACTTCGGCCGGGCGTATGGTCTCGAGGTGCACGGGATTCAGGGGCTTTCCACGGAGAGTGAAGCCGGGCTCGCGGACATGAACCGACTGGTCCGAATGCTCGCGGAACGGGGAATCCCCGCGGTCTTCGTGGAATCAAGCGTCTCCAAGAAGAACGTGATGGCCCTCGTGGAGGGCGCCGCCTCCCTCGACCACGAGGTGATCGTCGGGGGTGAACTCTATTCCGATGCGATGGGTGCGCCGGGAACCTGGGAAGGCACCTATCCGGGCATGATCGACCACAACGTCTCGACCATCGGCCGCGCCCTCGGCGGGCGTGTTCCAGACGGTGGGTTTCGAGCATGGCGGGAGCGGTCGGGTCAGGATGATGCGGGTGATTCCGAAGTCGAGGCATCGGACTGACGATGTCTGTCCAACGACGAAAATCGGATTCTGCGATCGGCCCCGAACACGATCCTGATGCGGCGATCTCGATTCATGACATGACCGTGGCGTACCAGCGCCGCCCGGTCCTCTGGGATCTCGACCTTGACATTCCCCGGGGCGTGATCGCCGCGGTCATCGGTCCGAACGGTGCAGGCAAGAGCACCATGATCAAGGCCTGTCTGGGGCTCATTCCGAAGTTGAGCGGCTCGGTCCGGCTGCTCGGGCAGGACCCGCGTTCGGTTCGAGGTCAGGTGGGATACGTGCCCCAGCGGGAGTCGGTCGACTGGGAGTTCCCCGTTTCCGCGCTCGACGTCGTCTGCATGGGTTTGTATCGCCGCATCGGTTGGTTCCGTCCGGTCCGACGTCGACATCGGGATGCCGCGATGGTCGCGCTCGATCGGGTCGGGCTCGCGGACTTCGCGAAACGACAGATCAGCCGCCTGTCGGGTGGACAACAGCAGCGGGTGTTCCTCGCGAGGGCGTTGGTGCAGGAAGCGGACCTCTATTTCATGGACGAGCCGTTCGCGAGCGTCGATGCCGCGACCGAGACGGCGATCCTCGAGGTTCTTCGCGAACTTCGAGATGCCGGTCGCACCGTCGTCGTGGTGCACCACGACCTCCAGACCGCCCGCGAGTACTTCGATTGGCTGGTTCTCCTGAACACCCGGTTGGTCGCCTCCGGCGCGATGCAGGAAGCCTGGACGCCGGACCATCTCCGCGCGACCTACGGCGGGCGGCTCACCTTGCTCGAAGATGCCGGGCGTGCGATGGGTGAGGCCGGCGGCTTGAAGCAATGACGGGCTCGATACCGCTGCCCGGACCGGAGGCCGAGGGTCTGCTGCGGGTGCTGCTGCTTCAGGACTTCAACACTCGAATCGTGGTGGCTGGGGCGATGCTGCTTGGGGCGGTGGGTGGTCTCGTCGGGACCTTCCTCATGTTTCGTCGAAGGGCCTTGATCGGCGATGTCCTTGGTCACGCCATGTTGCCAGGGGTCGCGGGCGCCTTTCTGGTCCTGCAGATGATCGGTCTCGCGCGAAATCTCCTGGTACTCCTGATCGGTGGCGCCGTCGCGGCGACCCTTGCAGGGCTGGCCGTCCTCTGGCTTCGTCGGGCGACCCGACTTGGTGACGACGCGGTCATGGCCATCGTGCTCTCGGGTTTCTTCGGTTTCGGCGTGGTGCTGCTTTCGATCGTGCAGACCACGGGGGGTGCCGGTCAGGCCGGCCTGGAGGACTTCGTCTTCGGCAAGACGGCCTCGATGGTGACGGCCGACGTGCAGGTCATCGCGATCGGCGGCATCTTCGTGTCCGGCCTGGCGGTCCTGCTCTTCAAGGATCTGGGGCTTCTGTGTTTCGACGAGGGGTTCGCCGCGAGCCTCGGACGGCGGGTCGGACTGCTGGATGTCACGCTCCTCGCGATGACGGTCATGACGGCCCTGATCGGATTGCAGGCGGTCGGCCTGATCCTGGTGGTCGCCGTGATGGTGATTCCACCCGCGGCCGCCAGATTCCTCACCGACGATCTTCGAGTCACGGTGATCTGGTCGTCCGGCATCGGCGCCGCCGGGTGCTGGGTCGGTGTCACGCTCAGCGCGATCGCCCCCGGCCTGCCGGCGGGCGCGATGATCGTGCTTTCGATGGCCGGGCTCTTCGTCATCGCGCTTTGTTTCGGCGGTACGCGAGGGCTTTTTCCGCGGTGGCGAGACGGACGCGAGCTTCGGCGCCGGGTTGGTCGTGACCATCTCCTTCGATCGATGCTGGAGCATCGGGAGCTGACGGAGGCAACGCAGATCGAGTCGAGGACGATTCAAGGCCTGAGAATGTGGACCGCCGCCGAGGTCGCCACCGCGCTTCGAGCCGGCCGGCGGGCCGGCGAAGTGATCGAGGTCGAGCCCGGGATCTGGAGATTGAGTGAGCGGGGCGCCCTCGAAGCCGCGGCACTGGTTCGAAATCACCGGCTCTGGGAGCACTACTTGCTGAAGTACGCGGATATCGCCGCCACGCACGTCGATCGCGCTGCGGATCGGATCGAGCACGTGCTCGATCCGGTGCTGATTCGGAGCCTCGAGATCGAGGTCGGATCCGCCGGCACCGCCGAATCACCCCGGAGCCCTCACCCACTCGGTCATGATCCCGCCCTTCCCGAAGGGGAATCGAATTCATGACATCGATCCTCCCTGACTGGCAGTGGTCCTACGACGGCTGGATCATCCTCGTCACATCGCTCGTCGCGGTGGTTTGCGCGATTCCCGGCTCGTTCCTCCTGGTTCGTCGACAAGCGATGCTCGGCGATGCGGTGGCCCACGCCGTGCTCCCGGGAATCGCGATCGGGTTCCTCATCAGCGGAAGCCGCGGCGGCGGTTGGATGTTGATCGGGGCGGCCCTCGCCGGGCTTGCGACGGCGATGCTCACGCAGTTGCTCCGAGGTGTGGCAGGCGTGGACCGGGGGGCGGCGTTGGGAGTGGTGTTCTCGACGCTCTTCGCCCTCGGTCTCGTGCTCATCGCTCAGGTCGCGGATTCCGTGGACCTCGATCCCGCCTGCGTGCTCTACGGTCAGGTCGAGCTGGTTCCGCTGGACATGGTCGATTTCGCGGGGATTGAGGTCCCTCGGGTGGTTCCGTTGTTGACCGGGGTCATTCTGACCATGGGGCTCATCGCGATGTCATTGTGGAAGGAATTGGTGGTTTCGTCGTTCGATGCCGCGACGGCCGAAGGTCAGGGCATTTCCACGGTGCTCATGAACCAAATTTTGATGATTCTCGTCGCATCCGCGTGCGTCGTCGCCTTCGAGTCGGTGGGGAGCATTCTGGTGATCGCGCTTCTTGTGACGCCGGCGGCCATCGCACGGCTCATGACGGACCGACTCTCGCTCGTCGTGGGCATCGCAGCGGCGATCGGTATCGGCTTCTCGATTCTCGGGCATCTCGCGGCGGTGGCGGGGCCACGCTCG